>JAIOPP010000156.1 GCA_021413845.1 Planctomycetia bacterium
AGCCGGTGGGCGTTAGCCCCCGGTTCCCGAACGTCGAGACCATCGCCGGGTCCGTTCCGTCCCTCTATTGCTTAGCGCGAATCGTCGTAACGACTTCCGCAAACTTCGCGACCGTCAGCTTCTCGATCACTTCGTACGGCATGTCGGTATCGGCCGCCTTTTGCAGCGCGCTCTTAGGGATCGCGATCTTCAGCTTCTCCTCGATTTCCATCACGGCATCGGCCATGTCTAAGTTGCTCGCCTTCAACGTGGACAATGTCGACTTCGGATCGACCGCTTCCGGTTTGATCTTCAATATCTTAGCGAGCACATCCTGCACGACTTTCAAGTCTTCCGCCGCGGTGCTCTTCTTGAGGACGGGAGTTCCGAGGGGAGGTTCGCCGGCCGGCAAGGAAGCCGCTTCCGGTGCCGATGCAGTCGGCTTCGGAGTCGAGGCGACAATCGGTGTTGCTACGGGGGCTGCGATCGGAGCGGCGGCCGTCGCCGTCGGCTTCGCCGGTTCCGGTTTTACAGCCTCGGGCTTGCTGCAACCAAGAACGATTCCGCACAAGAAGGCCGTCGCGATGGTTCTATAGATGACGCACATGTTCTCGCCTCTTCGGTGATTTGACGGATAATAACCCCGGCAATATAACGGCCTCCGGGCAACGGTGAAACGGGCTAGCTTCAAGAACGGTACATTGCCCGCCGTTTGCCGGAGAACATAACGTCCGATGACATCGCGAATTCTGTTGCTTTCGGGAATGACACCGAACGATCGAATTTTCGATCGGCTGCTGCCGCTGTTGCCAACCGCATCGATCGTTCGCTGGATCGAGCCGTTCAAGAATGAATCCCTTTCCGAATATACTCTTCGCTTGGCGGAAACCATTCCCGTCCAAGAGCCGACAATTGTCTGCGGAGTGTCTTTCGGCGGTGTCGTTGCGCGCGAACTCGCGGTCCGGTTAAACTCCAAAACGTGCGTAGTTATTTCGTCGATTCAAAGCCCAAGTCAGCTTCCCCCGTGGTTCCGAATGCTTCGCCCCTGCGCACGGTACGGATTTGCTCATTTTCTAAATGGCATAGGTACTCTCGCCGCTGCCGTCCCGCGGCGTATTCGCACAGGATCAACTCTGCGTCTAACAAAGCTGGCAGGCGATCGTGGTTCGTGGTATCGGTGGGTAACAACCGCGTTTCTAAACTGGAAGCCGACATTGGAACTCGACGTCGCCTCCTCCCTTCAAGTTCATGGTGATCGCGACACTACGTTTCCGATTCGTTACATTAAGCCGAACATAACCATTTGTGGCGGCGGACACGTTTTGCCGTTAACGCATAGCGTTGAGATTGCCGAAATCCTCAACGGCCTTGCTAATTAGATGCGTCCGGACGCGTGTGGCGAATTTCATCTAATTGCGACGAACGCTTCAGCAGGGAACGTGTTATGCGATCGACTCTCATCATAATTATTACAGTCTTTGCCGTTTTCGCGTTACGATCGAGCAAGTCGATTCTTCTCGCGGATGATAAATCTACAGATGCCGTAGTCGGAAAACCGGCCTCTCTCTTCGACGGCAAGACGCTCACCGGCTGGAAGATCACCGAGTTCGGCGGTCAGGGAGACGTGACCGTGGCCGACGGGAAGATCGTGCTGGAGATGGGAAGCAACATGACCGGCATCACGCTGGCCGAGACGGTGAAACTTCCCCAACTCGATTACGAGATCACGCTCGAAGCGATGCGCGTCGACGGCGATGATTTCTTTTGCGGGCTCACGTTTCCCGTCGGCGACAAGGCATTGAGCTTCATCGTCGGCGGATGGGGAGGGGCGACCGTCGGGCTTTCAAGCCTCGACGGGGCCGATGCTTCCACCAACGAGACGACGACCTATCAAGATTTCGACCGCAACAAGTGGTATAAGCTTCGCGTCGCCGTAACGCAAAAGCGAGTTCAGGCTTGGATCGACGAGAAGAAAGTAGTCGACGTCGAGCACACAGGCCGGAAACTATCGATTCGCTCCGAGGTCGAGCTTTCCCGACCGCTCGGCATCAGTACCTGGCTTACGAAGGCCGCATTGCGTAACATCACGATCCGCCGCTTGCCTGCCGCCATAAAGTAACGCAACACTCGTCTCTTCGTTCGCATGGAGTTCGCTCGTTGCACGAGAATCATTTCGATCGCTTGCTGCGCCTCTTGCAACTTGAAGCCGAAGCGGAAGCGGAGCAGTTGAGAGCCCGAGCCCAACGGATGTCGGGGCGCGAGGCCGAGCGGCTCGGCAATACGCTCATCGAAATGGCGATCGAGGAAGAGACGGCAGGCCTCGGCGGGCGCTGGCTGCTTACGTTCTGCAAACGCAACCGAACGCTGCGGCTGCCGTGGAATCGATTCAGTCGCGGCACCCCGGTCGTCCTCACGCCGCAAGAGACCGACGATAAGATGCTGCTACGCGGCATCGTCAGCGATCGGGCCGACCGGACGATCACGATCGCGCTCTCATCGGTGCCCGACGACTATGAAGAGGTTCCGTCGTGGCGCATCGACTATGCCAGCGACGAACGAGCCCGCGAGCGACAGCGCGATGCCTTGCGTTCGGCCCGCGACTCGGAACGGGGGCGGCTGCCGCAATGGCGCAAGTTGCTTTTAGGGGAGAAGGCTCCAATCTTTCGCACACCGTCGCCGAGCAGTTCGCCGTTCAAACCGCTCTCGACGGCGCTCAACGAATCGCAACTCGACGCGGTGAAATTCGTGTTATCGGCCGAGCATTTCGCGATCGTGCATGGCCCGCCCGGCACGGGGAAGACGACGACGATCGTTGAGTTCATTCGACAAACCGTCGCGCGCAAGGAGAAGGTGCTGGCCTGCGCGCCGAGCAACATGGGGGTCGATAATCTGCTCGAACGGCTCGTCGTGCGCGGAGTTCGGGCCGTACGGCTCGGGCATCCGGCGCGCGTCTCCGCGCCGCTGCGCGAGCACACGCTCGATTATCTTACGGAGAGCCATCCCGACATGGCGGTCGCCGAACGACTGTTGCGCGAAGCGGAGAAGCTTTTCCGGAGGGCCGGGAAGTATACGCGAGCGAAGCCCATGCGCGGCGAGAAGCAGGCCATCCGCGCCGAAGCGAAAGCGTTGTCGAACGAAGCCCGACGATTGGAACGGACCATCGAAGCCCATCTGCTCGACGAAGCCGAGGTCGTCTGCTGCACGCTGACCGGCGTCGACGGCGAGGTGCTCGGCGATCGCGAGTTCGAGTGGGTTGTCGTCGATGAGGCGGCGCAAGCGACCGAGCCGCAGACTTGGATCCCGCTTTCGCGTGGGAAGCGACTCGTGCTCGCCGGCGACCATCGCCAACTCCCGCCGACCGTCGTCTCGGCCGAGGCCGCGGCGCAGGGCTTTGCGGTGAGCCTGATGGAGCGGCTCATGCAAACCGAAGGAAAGGACCGCTCACGAATGCTGAGCGTGCAGTACCGGATGCACGAAGCGATCATGAATTTTTCGTCGCGGCAGTTTTACGACGGCAAGCTCACCGCAGATCCGAGCGTCGCCGGGCATCTGCTATGTGACTTGAAGGATGTAGAGTCGAACGCCGCGACGACCGTGCCGCTCGAGTTCGTGGATACGGCCGGCGCCAGCTACGATGAATCGACACAACCCGACGGCGAAAGCCGGCTCAACGAGCAAGAGGCGGCGCTGGTCGTCCGGAAAACGAAAGCATTGCTCGCCGCCGGCCTGGAGCCGCGGCAGATCGCGATCATCGCGCCGTATGCGGCGCAGGTGCGGTTGCTGCGCGATTTGCTCGACGAGCCGGGCCTCGAGATCGATTCCGTCGACGGCTTCCAGGGACGCGAGAAAGAAGCCGTGATCGTGACGCTCGTCCGCAGCAATCCGGAAGGGGAGATCGGCTTCCTCGGCGATGTGCGGCGCATGAACGTCGCACTAACCCGTGCGAAGCGGAAACTGACCGTCGTCGGCGACTCGGCCACGCTCGGCGGCCATCCCTTCTACCGCGACCTGCTCGAATACTTCGAGCAAGCCGGCGCCTATCACAGCATTTGGGAAGAGCCGCCGGAATAGTCACCCGTCTTCAAGACCTATGACTTCGACTATTTCGCCGGCGCGGCGACGGGAGCTTGTCCGCTCGGGGCAACATCCGCGCGTACCAAAGTCGATGGCTTCCGCACCTTGAGCATCACGGCAGGCGAGGCCTCGAAATCGACCTTCGCGCCTCCGGCTTTCGCAGTCAACGTTTGCGCAAACACTAGGCGATCGGTCTCCGGCACCCAATCGAAACAGGTCAGGAAGATCTGACGCTCGGTCTCGCCCGCAGGAATGAGAATGCCGTTGAGACCGATGTTGTCGACGATCACGCCGTGGGGCAAGTTCAACACGTCGAAGCCCATGCGATCGGTGAAGCCCGCGCGGTCGATCTTCAGCTTCGCCGAGATCGTCGTGCCGGGGGCGATCGTTAGTTCGGCCGGTTCGAGCTTTACCGTCAGCTTCGGCTTCTCTTCAAGCGTGACGCTCGAAAATCCGTCCATCGGCTTGACGACATCCTTTCCGGAGATCTGTGCCCGAGCGCTCCATTTCAACTTCTTCCACACATCATCGGCCACCAGCTTCGCACCAGAGGTTGCCGTCAGAACGGCCTTCGCCTGATTGTGCCCCGCCTGCACGACGACCGGCTGCGAGATCGTGTAGCCGTCCGGCAAGCCGGCGACGTCGATCGTGATATCGTCTTCGAAGTCGTCCACGCGCTCGGCGTTGAACGTGACGGTCGTACCGCTGCCGAGATGCACGTTCGGCTTAAGATTAAGAATAGCGACGGTGAAGTCGGGCCGAGGCTCGCGAATCGTGAGGCGATAGAAAAACCGTTCCCCGCCGAAGCCGCGCACATCGGACACTCGAACGAGGTACTCGCCGTCGGCAGGAGCCGTGAACGTGAGGCGCGAGTCGCCGACGAGCTTGCGAAGCGCGTCGTCGTCGTTGGCGTAGTTCAACGTGAAGGTCGGCAAACCGTTGTAGACGAGCGACGTGCCGATCGGATGCGGCTCGACGATGTAAACCGCTTCATCGAGCGCGTGCCCTGCGGCGCTTGTGTCGAAGTAGCCGCGCCGGCGCCCGGCCGATTGGTAGAACTCAAATCCGGAGTCGGGCCCGCGCGGCTTACGAAACAATTTCACGACCTCGCCCGACAGGTAGGCATATTGATTCAATTCCATTTCTTCCCAATTGAAGAAACGGCACTCGTTGGCAAGCGAGTCGACGCTACGGAACGTGACGTAACTGTCGCGCACCGCTTGCAGCAACACACGCGGAACCGGCTTACCGTCGCCCGCGAGCACTTCGATCTTCGTATCGAGCGGCGACCCGCGCCGCGCGGCTTCCGTTTCGATGATCCACGACTGCCCCTTCTTCGAGGCGAAGCGTACGAGATCGACGTCGACGACGGAACCGGCTTTCGTCGGTGCGATGCGACCGGCGACGAAGGCCGGCGTGGCGACGATTTTCGTCACAGCGGGTGCGTCGTTCGGCTCCAACTCCACGGACTCGGCATCCATCGTCGCCGCGACTTTCAACGGCTTGGAAGTGCGATACTTTTCCGCATCGATGGCGACGTTTAGCTCGCCCACGGCGGTCGGCTTCACCGTCGTTGCAGCACCTGCCGGCAAATTGAAACCGACGAGTTCCAAGGTCGACTCACGGCCCACGGCGACATTCATCGGAAACACGCCGGTAACGAGCGGAAACGTGCCGACCGAGAGGCGATAAAAATGCTGCGGCGAGCCGGTCATCGCTTGGTCGTTGACGCGAACCGTGTAAAGACCGTCTTGCGGCACCGTGTAAGCGATCAGCGGATCTTGCGTCGAGTCGAAGTCGTTGTTCGCGGCGACCGTTTCACCGGCGGGATCGAGCAGAGCCAAGAAGCCATTGAGCATCGAGCCAAGCGACTTCGCTTCGATGCGGCAAACGAGCGTCTGGCCTTTCTTGGCCTGGAAGCGGAAGTGGTCGACGTCGCCCGGCACGGTGCATGCACCCCAAGCACCCGTGTTCTCAACAATCGTTGCGCTGCTCTTCGCAAGATTATTCGGCTCGACCTCGCTTGCTTGAGCCAAATCGTCGATGTTCAGCATCACCGGGCCGGCCTTGGGAGCCGGAGCTTCGCTCGTGCCGGCCATCGCAACCAAGCGATACTCGCCGCGCGGCAGTTTGCCGTCCGGAGTAATTTCGACCGTAGTCGATGTCGCCATTCGACTTGTCTCAACGACTTTCGCCGTCGCAGTCACAGGCTTTCCATCCGGGCCGCTCAAAACGACATTCGTGACACCGAGCATCGCCGTTCCACGAAGCGTAATCAGCGTCGGCTTGCCGCGCTCGATGCCGCGGGGTTCAAGCGAAACGATCTGCGGCAGCATCGGCGACCTGAGCTTCGCGGTAGCCGTGTCGTAGACGGCGAACGTGCCGTCCATGCGCCCCAGTGCGAGCGTCTTCCCGTCGGCGGTGAGAGCGAGGCCGGCGACCCAGTCGGGCTGTTTTTCCAAGGCGCGAGTTTCCATGATCGTCGTGGGATTCCACAGCCGGACGATTCGATCTTCGCCCGACGAGACGAGCGTTTTGCCGTCGGCCGAATAAGCCAACTTCAATACCGACCCTTCATGGGCAAACCGCGTGATCGTCAACGGGTTTGTGTTTTCTTTGGCAGTCGGGCTAATGCTCCACAGCCGAATGCGGTTATCGGCTCCGCCCGCAACGATAGTCTTACCATCGGGACTGAACGCCACGGCATAGAGTTCCTTCGTCGATTGCGAGAAGGTATCGAGACGGGCTCCGGTCTTTACGTCCCAAAGTTTCACGGTTCGATCTGCGCCGCAACTCGCGAGGATCGTTCCCGCGGGATTGAACGAAAGATCGAACACCGCGCCGTTGTGGCCAACGAAAGTTTTCGTTTCCTTGCCGGTTGCGGCATTGCCGGAAGCAACATCCCACAACTTGATCGTCTGATCATAGCTTGCCGTAGCAAGCGTTCGGCCATCGGCTGCGAGAGCGACGGCGTAGAGGCTATCGCGATGACCCGTAAACGTACGAACGAGCTTTCCTTCGCGGACGTTCCAGAGTTGCGCCTCGCCGAAAAGGCCCGGTTCGCCGGCCGCAACCGCCAGCAATGTGCCGTCGCGCGAGAACTCAAGATCGGTCACAGGACCGCGAATTCCGGAAAGCGTTCGAACGACGGCTTGCTCATCGAGCGACATGATACGGACTTCACCATGACCGGCCACGGCTGCAAGCGGATCGGTCGGGCTCACGGACACCGCGGCAATCGCGTTACGCGCCGGAGCCGAGAGCTTAACTTTCGGTGTGACGAGAACGGTCGGGTCGGGCACCGCACCGTTCGGGCCCTTTGCCCCCGCGGCAATCCACGACTTCAGCACCGAGATCTCTTTCACTGTCGGGGCTTCGTTCCCTTCCGGCGGCATGATCGGCTTCGCTTTTCCTTCCAACATCAACACCAGCCGGCTTTGCTCCACTTGGCCCGGCACGACGACGAGGCCTCCTGCGCCTCCTTTGCGCAAGTCGGCAAACGATTCTAGATTCAGTTTTCCTTCCAGGTCTTTTCCGTTGTGGCAACTGTTGCAATAGGTCTTCAAGATCGGCGCAATATCGCGAGCGAAATCCGGCGCATGAGGAATTGTCGCCTCCACGGCGGGCTTCTTCTCGATTTGTTTCGTGTCGGCAGCTTGCGATATCGCCGATGATCCGACGAAGAACAAACCGGCAACGACGTTAGCAAAGAATCGATTCAACATGGCGGCGATCTCAAAAAAGCAAATCCGACGGCAAAGGACACGGAGCGAGACGGGCAGGCCTAGGCGCTAATGATTAAACAAAAATTCCTTGCTGCTCAGGATGCTCCAATACACGTCTTCCCACGCCGCCCGTTTCTCGGCGGCGGAAATGGCGCCGAGCTCTTTCACCAGTCGATCCCGTTCGGCCGGCGTCGGGTTGCGCGAGAGGGCGGCGAGAAAGACTTCTTCCAGCATCGCAAGGTCGGTCTTGCCGGCGGCGAGCGCCTTGCCGACGACGTTGTCTTTCGCCTTAAGCTTCTCGTTCATCGTGCCGCCGTTGGAGATATGCAGCACTTGCACCATCGTCGGCTGATCGGTTCGCTCGCAAGTGCAAGTGACCAAGCGCTCCGGCCGACCGAAGGTCGACAGAAAGTACGAAGCTGCCGACGACGAAGGCAACTGCATGGCCCGCCACCCTTCGGGAAAGCCGGTGAAAGGGGTCGGCGTCGAGGTCACGCCGGAAACGGCATCGAGCATGACTTCGGCCATCAGCCGCTTCGGGTAGTAGCGAGAGTAGAAGCGATCGTCGAGTTTGTTCTCTTCCTCGGGCACGCTACTTCTTTGATACGCGGCCGATTGCAGAATGGCTCGCATGAGCGACTTGAGGTGGAACTTATTGTCGACGAGATATTTGGCGGCAGCGTCGAGCAATTCGCCGTTGCTCGGCGGATTCGTGAGTCGCAGATCGTCGACCGGCTCGACGATTCCGCGGCCGAAAAAGTTGGCCCAGATGCGGTTCGTGATCGCGCGGGCGAAGTATGGGTTCTCCGGTGCGGTGAGCCATTTCGCGAGATGGATGCGTCGATCGCGCGGGTCCTCGAGCGCGATCGCTTCCCCATCGAGCGGAGTCGGGGCTCGCGGCTTGCCGGTGAGCGGCTGCACGAGGTCTCCGGCGACGTCGCTAAAGACGATCGACGATTTGTTCGCCGCATCCGACTTCACGCGGACGCGCGCAAACAGATTCGCCATCGAATAGTATTGGTCGTTCGTCCACTTTTCGAGCGGGTGATTGTGGCAACGCGCGCAATTGATATTGAGCCCGAGGAAGGCGACCGAGGTGGTCTCTGCGAGATCAAGAGGATCTTGGTGAAGCAGAAAGTAGTTCGACGCGCCATTTTCGAGATTGCTTCCGGAAGCCGTAACGAGTTCTCGAACCATGGCGTCCCAAGGAGTGTCGGCTTCGACGTGGTTGCGCACCCAGGAGTAGTACGACCAGAGCAAAGCTTGGTCTTTGTTATCGGCTGTGCCGAAGCGGAGGCGCTCGCCGTTGACCAAGAGCAGGTCCGACCATTTATAGGCCCAGTAGTCGATGAACTCGGGACGAGCAAGAATCGCTTCGATGAGTTTGTCGCGTTTCTTCGGATCGGCGTCGGCAAGGAACGTACGCGACTCTTCGGCCGTCGGCAAGATGCCGAGCGTGTCGACATACGCACGTCGAATGAACTCGCCATCGGTGCAATGGGCCGAGGGCTTGATGCCGAGGCTTTGCAGCTTATTAACGATCGAGGCGTCGATGAAGTTATTGCGAGGCGACTTCGCGAAGACTTCCGTCGGGATCTTCGTTTCTTGCGGCACCGTGATCGATGCGGTTGCGACCTTGCTCAAGTACCAGGCCGTAACGGCTCCTTCGCCGTAGCCGACCGTGGTGGCAAGCCCTTCGCCGTCGATCTGCACGGCCGATTCGTTCGCCGAAGTAAACAAGGTCCAACGCGTCACGTCTTCCACACGGCCGTCGGTGAAGTGGGCCTGTACGAGAAGCTGTTGCTTGGCATCTTTTTTCAGCACGGCATTACGCGGCAAGATTTCGATCCGTGTGATACGAGCATCTTGCGGCGTCGGGCCAGGCGTGCCGGCGGCGATCCACTCGGAAATGATTTTGTATTCCAGCGAATCGACACGGAAGCGAAGGCCTCCTTTATGCGCGACGGCACCGGTCGGCTTCGTGAGCAAAAGACTCCGGCCGGGATCGGTCGGTGTGATGCGTCGGCCGCGGGCCTGTCGCGTGAGAATCGTGTAGTCTCCCTCCGGATCGTAGCCGCGAAGCGAAAGCTTGAAACCGGCCTTGCCGGACTGCGAACCGTGGCAAGGCCCACTGGTGCAACCGGTCTTGAGCATCACGCTTTCGACATGGTTGCGGAAGCTCCAAACAAAGGGCTTGTCCATGTCGACGACTTTGACTTGAACGGACGCTTCCGACTTCGCAGCTTGCTTGTCCATCGAGCCGAGGGTCGCGGTGATCGTCGCCGTGCCGTTGCCGACCGGGATCGCCGTCTGGTTCTCGATACGCAGAACCTTTTCATCGCTCGACTTGAACGAAATCGGGTTCGCCACGGACATGCCGACATACCGACCCTCGACTCGGCTTTCTAAGACGAGCGGCTGGCGACAGGCGGGGCCGAAGAGCGTAAAGTCGCCCGGCAGGATCTCGAACGTCATCTTCGACGCGGGTGGTGCCAATGATGCCGCCTGCGATGTGCCCGAAGCAGCGATGGGCTGCGCCGGAGCCGCAGCGAAAGCCTGTTGCGACAACGGTATGAAACCAAAGACGACGGCGGCGAAGACGAGAGGTTGCAGCGCGGTGCGCAAAGACTTCATGCAAACAGACTCCGACGTTTCGCAAGCGCGCGAAACGAATTGGCGGGGCAGGGGCGGCAAACCGACGTGACTTTCAAGCGCGGACTAGAACAACTCTTTGATCTCGGTCTTGCCCGAGTCGACCAAGGAGAAGGGGCGACCTTGAGGACCGGGCAAATGCGATTCGAGATCGAAGCCGAGCGAATGGAAGATCGTGCCGACGACTTCGCCCGAATCGACCGGGCGCTCTGCCGGAACGCCGCCGATCTGATCGCTGCGACCGACGACGCGGCCTCCTTGGATACCGCCGCCGGCGAACTTAACGGTCCAGCACTGCGGCCAATGGTCGCGACCGCCGGCGGGGTTGATGCGCGGCGTTCGCCCGAACTCAGCGAGGTTGCAGACGAGCGTGTCGTCGAGCATCCCGCGCTGTACGAGGTCTTCGAGCAAAGCGCTGTAGCCTTGATCATAAGCCGGGGCGACGATGTCGCGCATTCCTTCAATCGACGTAAAAGGCTTCGAGCCGTGGATGTCCCAAGTGATTTCATCGAACACGGTGATGAAGGTGTTCACGGTGACGAAGCGCACTCCGGCCTCGATGAGTCGGCGGGCCAGCAAACAACTTTGGCCGAAGCGGTTCAGGCCGTACCGCTCGCGAACTTTTTGCGGCTCTTTCGAGAGATCGAAAGCATCGCGGGCTTGCGTGCTCGTCATCAATCGGAATGCGGACTCGAAGCTGCTATCGAGGAGTTGAGCGTCGGCCGTGGCTTCGAAATTCTTCACCGTGTCGTCGACGATCGAGCGCAAGCGACGGCGACGATCAAGCCGTGCCGTACCGATCTCGGTCGGCGGGAGCATGTCGGGAACTTTGAAGTTCGGTTGCGAAGGATCGGCCATCAGCGCAAACGGATCGTGCGCCTTACCGAGGAAGCCTGCGTCTTGTCCATGCGGTAAGTTGCCGCCGGTGCGACCCATAGGCTCGGGAAGGATGACGTGCGCCGGCAAGTCGGTACGCCGGCCCATCAAGTAACTGGTCACGCAACCGGCATGCGGTGTGTTGATACCGCCGGTGAAGAGGCGGCCGGTCTGCATCATCTGGTGACCGGTGTCGTGTACGGCGGCGGCCGTGTGATAGCACGATCGGACAAGAGAAAACTTATCCGCGTGCTTCGCCATCAGCGGAAAGATTTCCGAAATCTGAATGTCGGGCGAGTTCGTGGCGATCGGCTTGAAAGGGCCGCGGATTTCGCTGGGAGCGTCCGGCTTCATGTCCCAAGTATCGACTTGGCTCGGGGCACCGAGATTGAAGATCATGATGACGGAGCGTTTGTCGTTGCCCGGCTTCGCGGCGGCAACGGCTTTCGCGCGGGCTTCGGCCGCGGCAAGATCGGCCAGCGTAAGGCCGATGGCGCCGAGCGAGCCGGCTTGGAGAAAGTCGCGCCGCGTGACGCCGCTGCAAGTACGAGTGGATCCGTCGCCCGTGATGCGCAACATGCAGAGAACTCCCAAGAAAGCAGAGGCGTTTCGAGACGGTTCGGCGGCAGATTCAGGAATGGAGCAGGGCGAGGCGTGACAGCAAAAACACGCCTCTTCAAAACCCAACTTTGCGGTGGTATGGCAGCCTATCAAGACTAGCGTCGATTATCGATCCGAGCGAGGGAAAAGTCAAACCAGTTTGAAACCGAACTGATATGATATAGATGTCGATTTTCAGCGAAATCGACCTGTCTACGAATGACTTTTCCCTTCCCGTCTCGGAAACGCGGCTCCTAAGCAAATGTCTTTGCGACGCACCGAAAAAGTCGATCAAGTGCGACAACAGCTGATCGATCGAATTCATAACGGATTCTTCCGCGCAGGGGATCGATTTCTCTCGAATCGCGAGACGGCCGATCAGTTCGGCATCAGTTATCAAACGGCACATCGATTGATCGTCGAACTTTGCGGCGAAGGGATGCTCGAACGGAGACCGAAGTCGGGCACGTACGTTCCCGGAGACAAGACGAAACTCGTCGGCGTGCAATTATTGTTTCATCCACGCGCTGCGCAGGCTGGGAGCTTCGGCTCGAAGTTGCTGACGCTTCTGCAACGGAAGCTCGAAGCGGAAGGGATCGATATGACCTGCGATCTCTATGCGAAGAAACCGAAGCCCGCAACCAACCGATTGCCGATCATTTGGGAAATGACGGAAATGACGGCTGCCTGCACGGCGCGGCAAGTGCCCGCCATACTGATTAACCAGCGTGCGGCCTCGGGCTTGGAGTCGCTGTATGTCGATAGCGTGTCGACCGATGACTTCTCCGGGGGCGTGTGCGCGGCGCAAGTGCTCGGCGAACGGGTGAAAAAGAAGCGTGGGTTCACGGCCGTATCAGGACCGGAGGGAGACTCGCGCAGCAACTTACGCTTGCAAGGTTTCTTGAGCGTGTTGCCGGCTAACGTCGTTTGTGCGGGGAACTGGTTTTTCGATCAAGGCTACGCCGCTGCCGAACAAATTTTGAAAAGCGCGAAGGCCGGGATCTTTTGCGTGAACGACCAGCTCGCGTCGGGCGTGCTGCAATGGTGCGTCGATCATAGTCGGAGTTGCCCACCGATCGTCGGCTTCGACGACGCCCCCGTCGCCGAAAAATGGAACCTCACGACCATCAGCTTGCCGTGGGAAGAGATGCTCGACGGGGTTGTGAGGATCGCGAAGCTCCGGCTGACCAGCGACCGCTCGGCGAGCTCGCACCAGATGTTTCACCCGCGGCCGATACTAAGACGGCTGGACCGACGAGAGCCGAACGCGGAGCAGACTGACGGCGCGTAATTGCATGGCGTCGGGGCGGTGGCATGAAACGAAAAAACCCTTCGCCGCTCGAAAGCGACGAAGGGTTCGTGGATCGATTGCCATGCCGCACCGGCTGGCAGCGGTCTGCCTACGGTAATCGGCACGAATGGCTTCGACTAGCTAGCCGAGGTCAACGAGCTGGAGACCTTCGAGAAGGTAGCGTTGGCGTTGGTGCCGAGCGATTGAATCGTCGTCAAGCAGACCACCACGATCAAAGCCAACATCACCGCGTATTCCACGGCCGTCGGGCCGTCTTCCGACTTCAAAAACTTCTGGATCTTCAAGGCGAATGTCTTCATGATTGCGTCTCCGCGAAAAAAGCTTTTAACGCCGGCGTCGAAGTGAAAGTTCTACGACGTAGCGGCAAGTGATAAAGTGCCGAGCGATTGATTTCGTCGTCGCATCGACTCGTACAATGCAAACCTAGGTCGGATCGCGAGCTCGTCAAATTTCGACGAACATTTTTTCTCAAGTCGTTCAACTGGCGCTTGTAAGCGACGTCGAGACTTTAGAAAACGTGGTGTTGGCGTTCGTGCCGAGTGTGCGAATCGTGGTCAGACACACGACGACGATCAGCGCCAACATCACGGCGTATTCCACGGCCGTCGGACCATCCTCGGAGCGGATAAAGGACTGAATTTTCTTGACTAGCTTATGCATAGGAAAGACACCCATAACTTTTCGGAAAGGAATCTCGGTCGATCAGGTGCGATCCTCCTTAGGGAGTTGGCACACCAAACCGTATGTCGCATTTTTCTGCACGGCGGCGAAAAACAGTGCCTTTGCGGAAAATTGCCATGAAAAAAGCCCGCGACAACTTGACGCGGTCAGAAAAATAAGCCTTTGCTGTGCCGAGCTCTTTCGATCGAGAGATGTTGTGTGAACGGCTCCGGCCGTAAACGAAAGAAGCCCTCGTCGCTACGTGAGCGACGAGGGCTAGGACTGTGATAGAAATCGCGAGCCGCTACGAAAAGCGACCCACGGATGAATGCTGCATATCGGCTTTAGCTAGCCGAGGTCAAGGAACCGGAGACCTTGGAGAAGGTGGCGTTGGCGTTGGTGCCGAGCGATTGAATCGTCGTCAAGCAGACCACCACGATCAAAGCCAACATCACCGCGTATTCCACGGCCGTCGGGCCGTCTTCCGACTTCAAAAACTTCTGGATCTTCAATGCGAATGTCTTCATGGTGTGAGCTCCGGGATTGTTCGGAACGTCTTCGGGCCGGTGGATCTTCGGCCAAGATCGAGACGCTCCTAAGGAAGTTGACAAACTCGGAGCATCGTCGAACGCACGAGGCGATGAACCTCGACGAACGACATGCTCCGACCGCATCAGCAGTTCCTCTCGCATCTCCCACGACCGAAGCGAGGCGACGAATTCCGAAGCTGCAAGAGCGACGAAACGACGTCGTAAACCTTTCGGTAACCGGGCCGCCGTCGCAACGTATTGCGCCGGCCCCTGGCTTTGCGTCCCGGCCTTGCGACCGGTTTGCCCTTTCGAGGATGTGGAGGTCTTCGCCTAGCCGCGATACGCTCGACGATGCCGGCGGGTCGCCCCGACGACATCGAGAGGCCGAAGCCTCGGCATCGAAACGGATCGCGTAGCCGGTTGCGAAACCAGCTTGCGACCAAGCACATCTCAACGAAACACCCGGCCGCAATGAAAACCTAGGTCGGGAAATCGAGGAGTCAAATGACTACACCGAAATTTACGCATGAGATCGACATAGTCGCAAAATCCGAACTTCGTTCTAATACATTAAGCTCCGAGAATCGCAACGTAGTCTTTCTTGCACCATTGCGCGTATCACCTTGTTGCCGAATCGCCGCAGCGTCTACTTTCCGAAGCATCGTTGATCGCGAAAATGACTTGGCTCGATGACATTCTCGATTCTCTCTCGCACAAAGATCGTTGGGGCTATCGCCTCGGCGAGCTTCCGGCCGCCGAACCGTTGGCGTTGGCCGCACTGGCATTGCTCGGCCACGATCGCCATGCCGAAGCGAAACCGCTCTTGGAAAAGCTTTGCGAGCTCCAGGCCGGCACCGGTGCGCTCGGCATCTTTCAAGGCATGGGCGATCCGCACTGGGGTACGGCACACGCCATCTTGGCTTGGTCCGCGGCCTTGAACTCCACGAAGCTCGACTCCTCCCTGCGCGATCGGTTGCCTTTGTTTCATGGCTCTACGCGCGGCGGGAATGCAAGCGCATCCGCGCGCATATGAGGCCGTTCGCCTCATGCTGGATCGCATCCTCCCTGCCGGCGGCTGCAACTACGGCAACACCTTCGTGCTTGGGCAAACTCTTCGTCCGCACATCCAGCCGACGGGCATCATGCTCATGGCACTCGGCGGTGTCGACGACGGTAACGAGCGTATCGTGAAAAGCGTGCAGTGGCTCGATGGCGCGATCGACGCTCAAACCACGACCGCTTCGCTCGCCTTCGCACTCTTAGGCCTCGCCGCAAACGGCCGCGAACGAGCCGGTGCCGAGAAGCTATTGGAAGCGGCGCTGAACAAGCCGACGAGTGCGCTCGGTGCCGCTCTTCCGCGCCGCTCCTTGGCCGCCCTGGCCGTGCTCGGCAAGCGCTCTCCTTTGGTAACGCTAGGGCGTGAAGGAGTCGCGCCATGAGCAAGCCGCCGGCAGATGAACCGCAACGCCGAGAATCGCGGTCGGGAAAACCCGATCCATCGGCTTCGCAGCCGGGCGGCGGCTCTAAGTTCGATCGCCGCGCGCTGTTGATCGCCGGGGGCGCCGCTGCGATCGGCACCGGCGCTTATCCGGCCATTCGCCGCATCGTCAAAGGAAGGTCGCCGGTATTCATCGCCAAAAATCAGAAGTACGACGGTCCACTTGCTAAGACCATTTCCGATGGGCTGCTGGCCTCCGGTATCGATCCGGATCGATACCGCGGCAAGCGTGTGCTGCTCAAGCCGAACCTCGTCGAGCCGATGCGTGGCAGTCCGCAAATGACGACGCATCCGGCGATGGTCGTCGCTTGCTTCGAGGTTTTCAAAAACGCCGGCGCCATCGTCGCCGTGGGAGAAGCTCCCGGTCACATGCGCGATACGGAAGCGGCGCTCGTCGAGTCGCGATTGGCGGAAGCTTTGCTCGATGCCAAGCTCGACTTCGCCGACTTGAATTATCAGGAAAGCCGCTTTACGGCGAATGGTTGCGGCCTGTCGAAGCTGCCGGGCTTCTACTTTCCTCAAGCGGTTGCCGAAGCCGATCTCATCGTTTCGATGCCGAAGCTGAAGACCCATCATTGGGTCGGCATCACGGTCTCGATGAAGAATCTTTACGGCACGCTTCCCGGAAACAAGTACGGCTGGCCGAAGAACGTGTTGCATCACAACGGCATCCCGCAAACCGTCGTCGATATCAACGCTTCGCTCCCGCCGACGATCGCCGTAGTGGATGGTATCGAATGCATGGAGGGAGACGGACCGATTCTCGGCACGTCGAAACAGATGGGGCTCGTCGTGGTCGGTGCCGATCGTTTGGCGGTCGACTCGACTTGTGCCCGGATCATCGGGCTCGATCCCGCGCGCGTCACTTACATGCAACTCGGCTATCAAGCCGGCCTCGGCCAGATGGACGACTACCTCATCACGCAGCGCGGCGAGAACTGGCGCCCCCTCTACGCGCCTTTCAGAATTCTCGATCGTCCGCATCTCCGCCAACTACAAACGCCGGAAGCGGGCATCCTCACATCCTGATTCGCATCGGCGATCGTCGGACTACGCGATGATCTCTTTCACGACGTTCCCCGCGACATCGGTAAGTCGGAAGTCGCGGCCGTTGAGGCGGTAGGTCAACTTCGTATGCTCCAGGCCGAGCATCGCCAGGATCGTGGCGTGCAAGTCGTTGACGCTCACGCGATCGACGGCCGACTTGAAGCCGATTTCATCGGTTTCACCGTAATGCACGCCTCCTTTAGCGCCCCCTCCTGCGAACCAAGCGGTGAACGCGTGCGGGTTATGATCGCGGCCCGGCTTCGCCGATTTCTGCGCGATCGGTAATCGTCCGAACTCGCCGCAGCAGACGATCAGCGTCGACTCCAGCAAGCCTCGATTCTTCAGATCGGCGATCAACGCCGCGATCGGTTGGTCGGTCTCTTGCGCGAAACCTCGATGGTTCCCTTCGATGTCGTTGTGCCCATCCCAACTCAGTTGGTTATCCATTCCGCCGCTATAGATCTGCACGAAGCGCACGCCGCGCTCGACCAACCTTCGCGCCGTTAGCGCCTGCTTTGCGAAATGAGAAGATTTCTTTTCGTCGAGCCCATAGAGCTTGCGAATGTTTTCCGGTTCTTGAGTCAAATCGAAAGCCTCGGGTGCGGCCGTTTGCATGCGATAGGCCAACTCGAAGCTCTCGATGCGCGCCGCCAACTCTTGCTCTCCGGGATTCGCTGCGAGATGCTTGGCGTTCAGGCGGGCGAGCAGATCCAACTGTCGGCGTTGATCGGCATCGCTCATGTGCGCGGAGCGATTCATGTTGTCGATCGGTGCGCCTTGTGCGTTGAGCGCCGTTCCTTGATACACGCCCGGTAAGAATCCTGCGCTCCAATTCGACGCATATCCTTTCGGCAATCCGCGACCGAGCGTGTCGTACATCACGACGAATGCCGGTAAGTTTTTACTCTCGCTCCCGAGTCCGTAAGTCGTCCAACTTCCGACACAGGGGAAGCCCATTCGACTCATGCCCGTATTGATTTGGAACAGTGCGGGCGAATGATTGTTCGTTTGCGTGAAACAGGAATGAATAAACGCCATGTCGTCGACATGCTGCGAAAGCTGCGGAAATAGATCGGAAGCCCACGTCCCGCTCTTACCATGCTGCTTAAACGCGAACGGCGACTTCATCAATCCGCCGACGGAGCCGGCGAAAAAACCGGTGTTCTTGTCGAAGCCTTCGAGCGTTTGCCCGTCGCGCTTCGCCAGCTCCGGCTTGTAGTCCCAGGTGTCGACTTGGCTTTGGCCGCCGTTCATGAACAACCAAATGACGCTCTTCGCCTTCGCGGCGAACTGCGGAGCGCGTGGCGCAAGCGGATGCAAGCTCCGGTCATCGTGAACGGCGGCGCTCGCCGTTGATGATGCCGGTTGCGGCGCGCCGAGCAGATCGGCGAGCGCCAACATGCCGAACCCTTGCCCGGCCTGCATCAGAAAACGACGCCGATCGGTCGGCAACGGCGAAGCAAACATCGAGGCATCCATAAACACTCTCAATCGCTGACTTGAATCGACACGAACGAACATCCGACTTTCGTCGAACGTGCTCACTCCACGAATACGAACTCATTCAACCCGAACAACACCTGGCAGAAATCGGACCACGCCAACGCTTCCGATGCCGCGGCTTTCCCTTCGCCGCGGTAAGCCGCGATCTGCGCCGCGACGAACTCCTTTGAGTCGCGCAATTCTTCCTCCGACGGACTCCGACCGATCGCCCGACGATAGCCGGTGTCGATCCCTTGTTCGATATCGCCGGGAGATATCGGCATGATCTTCTTGGCAAACGCATCTGCGTATCGTCGCAGAATTTCATTGTTCATCAGCATCAGCGCCTGCGGGGCAACGGTCGTCTCCGGCCGCACCGCCAAATCCTGCAGCGTATCGGGCCCATCGAACAAACTCATCATCGGCACGAGCTTGCTCCGCTTCACGAAAAAGTAAATGCTCCGCCGCGGTTGATCGGCCGCCAGCGTGCCGGGTCCGAACATCGTTTCATCCAGCGTACCGGCGACGGCCATGATCGCGTCGCGCACGATCTCCCCTTCCAACCTTCGAAGCGGCTTATGCCAGAACAGGCTATTTTCGGGATCGGCTTTCGTGCGGGCGGCATCGCTAGCGCTGGTTTGCATGTACACGGCGCTGGTCATGATCAGCTTATGCATCGGCTTCAATCGCCAGTCGTTGCGAATCAGCTCGCGCGCCAAGTAATCCAATAGCTCCGCATGCATCGGCTTCGCGCTCTGCACACCGAAGTCGCTCGGGTTCGCCGTAAGCCCCGTTCCCATGTGGTAATACCAAAGGCGATTCACGATCACACGTGCAAGCAGATGACCGGCCCCGGAATCGACGTCCGTCATCCACTCGGCCAGCCCTCGACGACGATACGAAGTCTTCACTTCGGCCGGCGGCTTCGACCGCCAGCGCTCATCCTCTTTCCCTCGCACCAACACGCTCACGAAGCCGGGCCGGGCCTCTTCGACCTTTTGATTCGGATCTCCGCGGCGCACTACGAATGTCTTCTCGTAGAAGTCCGGCCCCTGAGTATGCAATCGAACGGCCGGCACTCCTTCGCTGCTGATCAGCATCTTCGCAACTTGCGGCTTAGGTCGCTTCAATTCGCTTGCGGCGACGATTCGATGCAAGCGAATCCACTCGGGATCTTGCGTCCGAAACCAGGCGAACAACACATCGCGCTCGGCCGACGACGGCTTCGTGTTTCTTTCGGCCGTCAATTTGCGCAACGCAGTTTGCGCTGCTTCCGAAATTTCGCTTCCGGCAAGAGGATGCGGCCCAGCACCCGTTGCTAGGGCGAGGCGAAAGCGGCCGAGTCCTTGATTGTTTCCCGCAAGATCGAGCGTGATGTTAAGCTTCGTTCCACCGTCGAACCCGAGCGGTTCCTTTAGCTCGAACACCGCTGCGACGTCGCGCCCTTCGCCCGTGATCTCCCACGACTCCGGATTTGCCGCGACGGTCGACTGCGCATTCGAACCAGCAACCGATCCCTTCGTCGGCGGAATCTCGACCGTGCGACTGACGATCACTCCGTCGACCGCCGTGCCTGTTTGCTTCGGAGCCGCATTGATCTGCAGCTTCACCTTCACTGAGCCGTTCAGTCCCATGCCCGGTCCGCCGCCAGGCAAACCATCGTCGGCCAAAGCCTCAAGACGAAGAGCACGAATATCGCGATGTGCGGTCTCGAGAGTAACGGCGTATTTCACGCCGAAGAACTGCGACCCACGCGCCTGCACGGAACCATCTTCGAGCGTCGTGAACTTAATAGGCTCCGGCGCGGTCGTCTTCGTCGGCGTTGCGACGATCCAAGTCGGCGCGCCTCCCGGCGCGCTGCGTTCCGTCAGCCAGGCATCGAACTTCGGCGCGAGCGTATTGCGCTCATATTGCGCTAAAGCCTCGGCGAGCGGCCGATGCGGCGGTTCCCACGCCGCGAGTTGTTTCCGGTAACCCGCCGGATCGAGGTTTACGTCGTAGTCGCTGCGCACGGTCGTCGTGAAGGTCGAGACCATGCGGAAGTAATCGGCTTGCGTAAACGGATCGAACTTATGATCGTGGCACCGCGCGCAGCCGATCGTGATGCCGAGCATCGTCGTGCCGATCGTGCGCGCCATATCGTCGAGCTCGTCGTAGCGTTCTTTTTCGGCTTGGTTCGCCGTGATCTGCGTCGCATGCACGCCGGCCGCAAGAAATCCGGTCGCCATGAGAGCGAGCGGATTATCGGGCTCGTACTCATCTCCGGCGATCTGCCACTTCACGAACTTGTCGTACGGCAAATCTTGGTTGAAGGCGCGAATCACGAAATCGCGATAGTGATACGCATTCGGCCGATCGTAGTCTTGCTCGAATCCGTGGCTCTCGGCGAACCGCGCAAGATCGAGCCAATGGCGCCCCCAACGTTCGCCGAAATGGGGATTCGCGAGCAACTTATCGATGAGCTTCTCATACGCATCGGCCGACTTGTCGTTGACGAATGCGTCGACTTCTTCCGGTTTCGGCGGCAGGCCGAGCAAATCGAAATAGGCGCGACGCACCAACGTGCGCCGTTCGGCAACATCGTTCGGCCGTAGCTTCACCCGATCGAGTTCGCGGCGAATGAACGCATCGACGGGAGTGCGCGACCATGAGTCGCCGGCGATAGTCGGCGGTTTCGGCTCGGCAAGCGGCAAGAAGGCCCAATGTTTTTTGCCGGCTTCGACGTCGATCGTCCGTTTCTTCGCCGCTAGCGGGGCTTCCACGCGCGGGTCCGGCGCGCCTCGTTTGACCCATTCGACAAGCACGCCGATTTCGGCATCGCTCATCTTCCCCTTCGGCGGCATCTGCACATGCTCGTTCTTTTCGTACCGCACCGCGCGCACGAGCAAACTCTCCTCGGGCTTGCCGGGCACGACGGCAACACCGGAATCGCCCCCCTTCATCCAACCCGGCTTGCTATCGAGCAGCAGTCCCCCTTGGAGAATCTTTGCTTCCTGCGAATGGCATTCATAGCACTTGCCGATCAGAATCGGCCGGACTTGATTCTCGAAGAACGCGATCTGCTCGGGCGCAAGTTTCTTCTCTTCCGACTTCGCACCCTCGGCAGCATCTATCGACACGGCAGCGGAGCAAGCGATGAAGATCGCCGAACAAAACGACAACAATCTCGACGACATTTTCATCGGCATGCGGCTCTGGCGTACTTCCGTAAACGGATCAATAAGTTAAGCGAGCAATTCGTGAACGACTCGGCCATGAACATCGGTGAGGCGGAAGTCGCGACCGGCATAGCGATACGTGAGCTTCGTGTTGTCGAAGCCGAGCGCGTGGAGCATCGTGGCATGCAGATCATGCACATGCAGACGGTTCTCGACAGCCTGAAAGCCGAACTCATCGGTAGCGCCGTGAACATGGCCCCCTTTGACGCCGCCGCCGGCCATCCACACCGTGAAGCCGTAGTGATTGTGATCGCGGCCGTTGATCTTACCGGCGTTGGAGCCGGCTTGCGGCAGTTCGACGGTCGGCGTCCGTCCGAACTCGCCACCGAAGATCACGAGCGTTTCATCGAGCAGGCCCCGTTGCTTGAGATCGCAGAGCAACGCGGCGATGGCCTGGTCGATTTCTCCCGCGAGCTTACGATGCCCTTTTTCGATATCGTCGTGGTTGTCCCACGGCTGCCCGGCACCGTGCCAAAGCTGCACATAGCGCACGCCCCGCTCGACGAGCCGGCGCGCAATCAAGATCTGGCGAGCTTGGGTGCCCGCACCATAAGCATCGAGAATATGTTGCGGCTCACGCGAGATATCGAAAGCATCGCTCGCTTCCACTTGCATCCGCGCCGCCAATTGAAACGAATGAATCCGCGATTCCATCGCCGCATCGGGACCATGTGCGGCGAGGTGCGCGCGGTTCAGCTCGTCGAGCAACGCGAGCTGCCGATTTTGCTGTTCCGGCAGCACTTCCGTGTTCCGAATGTTTTCAATCAGCTTATCGATCTCGGTATGTTTGCTGTCGATATAGGTTCCTTGATACACTCCCGGCAGAAACGCCGAGCGCCAATTCTCGGCACCCTTGATCGGATAACCTCCCGGGCACATCACGATGAAGCCCGGCAAGTTTTGATTTTCCGTTCCGAGACCGTACGCGAGCCACGAACCGAGGCTCGGTCGCGTCAGCGGAAACGTGCCGGTGTTCATCAACATCAGCGACGGCTCGTGATTCGGAACGTCGGCATACATCGAGCGGACGATACACATGTCGTCGATGTGTGCCGCAGTCTTCGCGAAGAGCTCGCTCACTTCGATACCGCTTTGTCCGTACTTCTTGAACTTGAACGGACTTGGAAACGCTGCTCCCGTCTTGCGCTCGGTGCGCAAGTTGTTCGGAACTTCCTTTCCAGCGTACTTCGCGAGCAACGGCTTGTTGTCGAACGTATCGACGTGCGACGGGCCGCCGTTGGCGAACAAATGAATAACGTGCTTCGCCTTGCCGGGAAAATGCGCGATTTTCGGCGCCATCGGGTTCCCGTAACTCGCGCCGGATTCCGATTTCGTAGCGGCACGAGCCGCCGAGAGCATTCCTTCGTCACCGAGAATACCAGCCAAGCCGAGCATGCCGAGACCGGTTCCGGTGCGCTGCAAAAGATCGCGGCGCGAAAGGAGGGAGCCCGATAAGGATCGGAGCTCGGCGGAATTCTCGGAAGGCATAACCATGCGAACTACCTCGACCGACGACTAAAAACGCACTACACGAACCGGCTCAATCGACAAACATAAACTCGTTGCTCATCAACAACACTTGCGCCGCAAGTTCCCAGGGGTTCATCATCGTCGGCAGTGGGCCGCCGAACTCTTTTTGATAATTCCATGTCGTCGGCTTCGCCCCACCGAGCAGCGTGAAGGAAGGGGACCACTCGAAACTGTCGTGGTCGACAGTGCCGAGGGAATCGAGAACGAGATCGAGTTGATCTCCCTTCCGAATTTCGACGCGCTCCACGCCGGTCTTCGTCGAGCCATTATGCACTCGCCAAGTGCCGAGCTTGCCCGCACGCGACGAGATTAAGTGCAGAGCTACGCCATCCCCCTCTTTCGTCTTGTGCTTGAGTTCACCGTCGAACAACACGACGCCGTCTTGCGGCGAGGTCCAGCGGGCCACAGCCGCTTGCTTTAAGTTGTTGCCGGTGTGGCCCGAGTTGACGCGGAAGATCGCGTGACCGAATTTCGCATCCGGATACGCCGCACTCGGCTGCCAAGCGGAGCCGGTCCAATGCGCCATCGGCGCGAAACCAATCACGCGGCCTTTCACGAGATCGGCGTCGCCGATGCCGTATTGCCAATGCGATTTCGGCGGCTCGATCGTCGTAGAGCCCTCGATGAACCGCACGAACCGTGAGGTTTCCTCGGCGGTCGGCAGCCGACCGAGAGCGATGCGGAACAAGGCCGCGATGCGTTGCGCTGCATCTTTCTTTCCCGCCACTTCGGCCCGAGCGACGAGCTTGCGCGTCTGCTCTTGCACGAACGGCGAGTTCATCGCAAACAAGGCTTGCTGCGGCACGGTGGTGCGCGGACGTTGGTCGATCGTGACGTCGGGATTCGCGAAGTCGAACACGCCGAAGATGCCGGGCAGGTCTTGGCGATCGATGTAGCCGTAGATCGTGCGGCGCGTCGAATAAGGCTTGTTCCAGATTTCGATCGGCCGGCCGAATTCCGTCGTGTCTAAGCGTCCGGCGATCTGCAGCAGCGAATCGCGCATCGCTTCCAGTTCCAGCCGACGACGATTCATGCGCCACAACAAGCGATTCTCCGGATCGACTTGTAGCGGATTACCGCTCGCGGCGGGAACGCTCATCGGCACGTCGCTCGATTGTCGATAAGTTTGCGACGTCATCATCAAGCGATGCAGTCGCTTGATCGACCACCCTTCCTCCATAAACGACGCGGCTAAATAATCGAGCAACTCGGGGTGCGTCGGCGGCGAGGTGCGAACACCGAAGTCGCTCGGCGTTTCGACCAAGCCTTGGCCGAAATGCTGCAACCAGATCCGATTCACCATCACGCGTGCCGTCAGCGGATTGTCGGCGCTAGCGATGGCCTGCGCGAGTTCGAGCCGGCCGCTGCCGTCGGCAAACGGCTTGCGATCTTCTCCACCGAGCAAACGAAGGTTCCTTCGCGGAACTTCGCTTCCGCGCCGAGCGGGATCGCCTCGAACGAACACCGCGGGATTAAACGCCGGCTTCGAGTCGACGAGCGACATCGCGCGCGGGGGTGCGCCGGGCGACGTGACCGTAAGAGCTTCGACCTTGCGTTGGCGCGCGTCGACTTCGCCGCGCACCTTTCGATCGAACACCTGCCGCGATTCATCCATGCCGAGCGTCGTCGGCGATGACGCATCGAACAGCACTTGCCGCAGTTCCTCCGCTGCATGATCCTCAAGCCGGTCGGGCGCTTTCTCGCCGGGCTTCATGCTCTTCGGGTCTTGCGATTTCTTCCAATCGCCGTAGACGCTTTCAAGCAACGCTCCATAAGTTTCCGCAACATCGAGCATCGACTTCGGCGTCTGTTTTCGAAACGCTTCGCGCACCAGTCGATTCGATACTGCGGCATTCTTGTCCGATCGGTCTTTCAACAACTCCGCTACGACGCTGGGCGCGCGTTCGGCGAATTCCGTTTCCTTCAGTGCATCGAATTTGTTCCAAGCATCGAAAACCGGATCCGGCTTCTTCTTCGTTGCCGTTAATAGATCGCGCCATCGACGAATGACGACCGGCCGCGGATCGCCGGCATCAAACAGAAAATCCTTTTCCTTCGATGAAGAATTATCGAGCCGATCCAGCACGATCTTCGCCAAGTAATCGGAGACATGCGTTCGCAGCTCGTCGATAAGCTTCGCTTGATGCTCGGCCACGTATGTGTCGCGTTCGGTAGTTAGTTTCGCGAGCTCTTTCTTATAGGCCTCATATTCCGGCGACGGTTTCGGCTCGCCCAAGAGCGGATACGATGCCGGCGCGAGGGAACTGCGAAACACACCGTAGAGCGAGTAATAGTCTTCCTGCGGCAAAGGATCGAATTTGTGATCGTGACAGCGGGCGCAAACGACGGTGAGCCCGAGGAACCCACGCATCACGACATCGATCTGATCGTCCACCGTATCGTGAACTGCCGTGAACTGACGTCCGCAGGTGAGGAAGCCCATCGCGGCGAGCGCGGCATCTCCATCTTGGCGCGGCAGCTTATCGGCGGCGATTTGCTCGACGATGAAACGGTCGTAAGGCAAGTCATCATTGAAGGCGCGGATGACATAGTCGCGATAGGTATAAGAAAACGGAAAGCGACGTTCCGCGCCGAACGTGTAACCCTTCGTGTCGCCGTAGCGCGCCACATCGAGCCAATGCCGGGCCCAGCGCTCGCCGTAGCGGGGCGAAGCGAGCAGACGATCGATCGTTCGTTCATACGCATTCGGCGAAGCGTCGCGCTCGAACGCTTCGATCTCTTCCATCGTCGGCGGTAAGCCGATCAGGTCGAAATAGGCGCGGCGCAAGAGCGTCCGTTTGTCGGCAGGGGGAGAGGGGCTCAAGCCCGCGGAACTAAGCTTCGCCGCTACAAAGCGATCGATCGGGTTGTCGTTCCACGGCTTCGGAGCGGCCGGCGGAAGTGCCGCACGGCGAACCGGTTGAAAAGCCCAATGTTCCGACAGCGCCCGGCGAACGCGGTCGTCCATCGAACCGCTCCACATCGTCTTCGCCGACATCGTCTTCGTCGATGCCGGCCCTTTCGGTACGCTCTCGCCGATCGGCGAGGCGCCGCTCTTCAAAGCCGTCGCGTCTTCCTCCGGCCACGGCAAGCCCATCTTTACCCAGGTCGTGAGAGCGGCGAGTTGGTCGGCCGGTAGTTTGCCGTCGGGTGGCATCTGCACGTCGCCGTCGTATTTCGTCGCGGCGATGATCGGGCTCCGGCCGGGGTCGCCCGGTACGGCTGCCGGATGCCCTTCGACTCCGGTAAGAATCGCCTTACGAGTATCGAGACGCAAGCCCGCCTCTTGCTGCTTCGGACCGTGGCATTCGACGCAATGCTTCGCCAACAGCGGACGAACCTGCTTCTCGAAATATTCGATCTGCTCGGCGGAGAACTTGGTCGCAACTACGGGCGCAGCGGCCGACGCCGACGAGTTGCCGATGCCTGCCGACGACCATGCGCAGAGCAGCGCTAAACGAGCGACAAGTTGCGGCGAAAAGTTTCTCATAGGTTCGAAAACTTCACCCGACGGAAGGTGGCAGCAACCTACAGGTTCGACGATCGAGATGCGGGGGCGACAAGGCGGGGCGAGCAAACGAAGGCGAAATGGCCCTCGAAGCTCGGTTGTCGTTGTCCGGTAAGTAGTTACATCAGTGTAACCGCAGACGACCGGCCGTGTCAAAGTTGCGACTCGAACAGCCGGCCGACGCTCGTAGGCGTCGAGTGTCGTTGAGCTTACGAACCGCTGTCGAAAAAGAGTTCACTTGGCGGGCTTGCTGCCGGGAGCATCGGGGACCGAGCCGTCGAGGTAGCGCCAATTCTTGACGAACGAAATGACGTCGGCCATGTCTTGATGCGGCAAATTCCGTTCAAGACCTTCGGGCATCAGCGAAACGCCGTTGGATTCCATCGTGTCGATCGCCGATTTCAACACGCTCTGCTGCTTGCCGTCGGGAAGTTTCAGCGTCACCGAGCCGGGAGTTTCCGCCGCAATGATGCCGACGAACTGCAAGCCGTCGTCGGTGACGACCGTATAGCTCACGAAGTTGTTGTCGATCGCCTTGTTCGGCTGAATCACGTCGACGAGCACCTGCTCAAGCGTCTTTGTCCGGAGATCGGCGATGCTTGGGCCGACGTCGACCCCGACGTCGCCGATCTTATGGCATGTCGCGCAAGTCTTGCGAAAAATTTCCTTGCCGCGCCGAGCATCGGCCTGCAGCGCGAGAACTTGGCGATAGTCTTCGAGCGCCTTCATTCGATCGGCCGGCATCGACGACGCAAGCAACTTCTCGGCGCGTGCTTTGATTTTCGGATCGGTGCTCTTCAGCAATCGCGACGCGCGGGCCTGATCGAGATCCTTCGGCTTGATCTTTCCCTGATCCATCGCATCGAGCAAGGCCGCGACACGCTCCGAGCGGCTGAGCAACACGTCGAAGATCTGGCCGCGCATCGCCGGAGATTGTTTCGGAAGCATCGCAATGAGCATTGTCGAGATCTGAGGCATCGGCCGAGACGAGAGATACGCTAGTCCTTTGGCGCGAATCTCGCCGTCCGGGTCGCTGCTCACGACTTTTAGCACCGCTTCCGCATCGGCGATGCTCGCCGCCGGCGACTCGGAAGGGTGCGCCGCGATCGCCGTGAGAATCGTGAACGCATCGAGTCGCTGTTCTTTTTCGACTTTCGAATTCACGACGAGGCTGAAGGCTTCTTTACGCAGCGCGTCGACTTTTGCTTCGTCGAAGACCACGGCTAATCGTTTCGCGAGCCCGCTCGCTACGGCAAGCAGCAACTCTTGGCCTTCTTCACTGGTCTCCCAGGGCGTAAGCGCTTGACGCACCACCTTGCCCGAGGTTTGATCGATCTGCGGCCCCGCGGCCACGGCCAACTCCCGCAATAGCGACCGACGCTTCATTGCCTCGGCCGGATCGGTCGGTTTCGTACGACCGATGACGATCGCCAACAATCTGGCGGCGTCCTTCGGTGCCGCGGTTCCTACGGCGAGCCTCGTCCACGCTACATCATCGGCTCGTTCGATGATATCGGCCAGCGCTTCGAGCGTGGCTTCGTCGGGCGAACCGACCGCACCGAGCGTCAATGCCGTTTGAAAGCGCAGGCGGCCGTCTTCGTGGCGGGCATTCGCCGCCACTTGCGAACGGATATCGGCATCGACGGCAACGAACGACTCGGCCAAGAGGACCGCTTGCTCGCGGACGCGCGGATGCTTATCGGCGAGCGCCACGGCAATGGTTTCCTTCGCGAGCGCGCCTTGGCCTTGAAGAGCCCACAAAGCATGAACTCGTGCTTGCGCACTTTTCCCTTCGGCAATCATCGTCTTCAACAAGATCACCGCGGCTTCGTCTTGCCGTTCCACCAGCAACCGCTGCGCCGTCTCGCGCCACCACGCGTTCGGATGCTCCAACGCTTGCACGAGTTCCGCCGCCGAAGCACGATCGAGCGTCGGCGGCTTCTCCGGCCGCTTGAAATCCTTCGGCACGATCCGATAAATTCGTCCGCGATCGTCGCCGGAGCGCAGGTCGGGGCGGTTCTTCAACTCGTCCGGCATGAACGCCGGGTGCTCGATTACGGCGCGATACATATCGCAAACATAGAGCGCGCCGTCGGGCCCGCCGTCGAGATAGACGCCGCGAAACCAAGGATCGCGCGAAGCGAGAAACTCGCGGCCTTCTTGCGCCCACTTGCCGGCGAACGTCGCACCGGCAGGAGAGACGAGTTCTCGATGAACTAAGCTTCCGGTCGGCTCGCAAGTGAAGCCGTTGCCGTAATAGGCGGGGGGAAGCGCATCGCCGCGATATACTTCGACACCGCAAGCCGCCGAGTATTGGCCGGCATGCAAGATCGACGTCGTCCAGGCTTGTACGAGCGGATAGACATGCGAAGCCTCGCCGGCCGCCGCCACATCGTTCACGACCACAGGAACGACTAGCGCCGGATTGCGCACGAGATAGCGATCCTCCAGCACGACATGCATCATCGGGTTGCGATTGCTGCAGATGAACCGATTGCCGTAGTCGTCGAAAGTGAGCCCGAACTGTCCGTTGCCGGCGATCGCTTCGTAGCAGCCGGTGCGCGGGTCGAACTTCAGATCGTGGCCGCGCAACGATACCGGAGCGGCTTTCGGATCGCGCGGGTTCGCAGCCATGCCGCCGCGCAAACCGTTGGCGACATAGATGCAATTGTCTAAGCCGAAGCGCGGATGATTCACGCGAAGCTGCGGGTTCTCGATCGCGAAGCCGGTGAACCACGTTTCGTTCACGTCGGCGCGGTTGTCGCCATCGGTATCTTTCAGGAACGCGATCCGGCCGGCCATCGTCGCGATGACACCGCCGTTCCAAGGTTGCAAGCCGTTGCAGAACGGCAAACCTTCGGCGAAGACATGCGCGGTCTCGTAGCGACCGTCGTTGTCTTTGTCTTCCAAGAGCTTGATGCGCGAAAGCGGCGCGGCACCCGCCGCAGGACCGTTCGGATAGTCGCGATATTCGGCGACCCACATTCGGCCCGAGCCGTCGAAGCGAACCGTCACGGGGTCGACGACCTCGGGCTCGCACGCGACGATTTCGATGCGAAGTCCGTCGTCGAGTTGAAACCAACGGAGCGACTCTTCCGGCGAGACGGGGCTTTTCGGCCCTTCGGCTGCTTGCAACGCAGCGGGCTGGAATACGATCGTCGCCTGCAAAGCGAAGGCGAGGAGAATCGCCATGCGCCGACAGGCGCGCAGCGAAGTATGGGCAAGCGACATCCCGCGATCTCCTCCGATCAAGAAACGAAAGACTCGCGCCACGTTAACCCAACGAGGCGCGCATCGGAAGGCCCGCGCAGGGGCGGAAGCAAGAAATTGTCGGGCCTCGGCGTTTAGATCAGGCCCGCGATCGGCGTTCCATTGTCGACGAGATACTGCGGGCGACCGTTATGGTCGACGATCGTCTCGCGCAGATCGATGCCAAGCGTGTGGTAGATCGTCGCCAACACATCTTGCGTTCCGAACGGCAGGAACCGGGCACGCTCACCACGATGATCGGTCTCGCCGATGACTTGCCCCATCTTCAAGCCGCCGCCGGCGACAAGCGCACACATCGCGCTCGGCCAGTGGCCGCGACCGTCGGGAGTGACGTCGCCGATTTTCGGCGAACGACCGAACTCGCTCCAAATCACTACGGCCACGCGCTCGGAAAGGCCGCGCTCGTGGAGGTCGTTGATCAAAGCGGCGACCGCGCGATCGTAGATCGGAAGTTTATTCCGGAGCAAGCCGAAGTTGCCGGCGTGCGTGTCCCAGCCGTTGTCGAAGATGGTGCCGAACTGCTTGCCGAAGAAGCGCGCACCGACGGATACGAGCGACACGCCGGCCTCCGCCAAGCGCCGAGCGCGCAACAGATCGAGCCCCTGAGACTTCGGGTCGAATCCTTCGCCGTAGGCTTCGCGCACCGACTGTTTTTCCTGAGTCAGGTCGAGCGCCTCGCGCACCTGAGTCGTCGTCAGCATTTCGAGCGCGCGATCGTTGTATGTCGTCATGTCGGGCAGGTCGCGACCGACACGGTCGAGCGAGCGGAGCAGTTCGCGTCGACCATGAAAGCGATCGCGAATCTCTTTGCTCAACTCCAAGTCTTGCCGCACTTCGCCGGCGATGTTAAACGGCCGATGTGCCGGGCCGAGGTAGGCCGGCTCTTCCGGATCGTCGTACGAAGGAAGCAGCCTGTGCGACGAGACGCTGACGTAGGGCGGGATCGGACCATCGGCACCGCGCAGCTTACTTACCACGCAGCCGATCGCGGGGCGACGGAGCGAGCCGATTTGGCCGGATGCCGAGGCGGGAATCCCGGTCAAAAGCTCGGTCGGGTCGTGATTTCCCCGTGTCTTAATACCGCGAATGATCGAGAACTTATCGGCGATCTTGGCGTGTAGAGGGAGCAACTCGCAGACGTCGAGGCCTGCGACGTTGGTCTTGATCGGGCGGAACTCTCCCCGATATTCCGCCGGCGCTTCCGGCTTCATATCGTACATGTCGATATGGCTCGCGCCGCCCGGCAGATAGACCATGATGATCGACTTCTGTTGCGGCCGAATCGCTTTGGCCGAAGCCGACTCAATCCGCAGCATGTCTGCACAAGTCAATCCGCCGACGCACAACGAACCGATGCGCAAGAAACTCCGCCGCGACCGACCGGCGGGAACCAAGTTGCGAGACTCTGCGATATCGAGCATCGAGCTACTTACCTTGCGTACTAACGGCTATTCAGGTCTGGCGTTGCATCGGCCGCCGAATGAGCGGCCCTCTCAGTGGTCGTTATCGTGACTTAGATCAACCCGCGAATCGGATCGCCGTGGTAGACGAAATGCGGACGGCCCGACGGATCTTGCCAGGATGTTTCGCGCGGGAGTCCGAGACCGTGGTAAATCGTCGCTCCCATCGATTCCGGCGTCTCCGGTTGCAGCGCGGGATAGGCACCGATCTTATCCGTCGTGCCGATCATTTGTCCACCCTTCACGCCGCCGCCGGCGAAGAACACGCTTTGCGTTCCCCAGTGGTCGCGGCCCGGCTCTTTGTAGGTTTTCCCAATTCCCGAAATGCGCGGCGTGCGCCCCATCTCGCCGGCCATCACGATCATGGTCGATTCGAGAAGCCCGCGCTCGTCGAGATCGTCGAGCAGCGCGGAAACGGCCTGATCCGTCGGCGGGAACAAATAGTTCTTGAGGTTCGGAAATTGATTGCCGTGCGTGTCCCAAGTTTCATCGTTGCCGAGGTTGACCTGCACGAGCCGTACGCCCGACTCGACCAACTGCCGAGCGATTAAGCACGACCAGCCGAACGAGTTGCGCCCGTAACGATCTTGCGTCTTGCCGTCGACATGCGCGACTTCGAAAGCGCGCTGCGTGCTCGGGTCGGTGAGCAGCGAGATCGCGCGTTGACGATGGCGATCGAACGGTCCTTCGGAGGCATATTGATCGAGCTCGCGCCGTTGTCGTTCGAGCCCGTTCAACAACCCAAGGCGACTCGTAAACGCGTCCGGCGACATCTCCGCCGGCAACGAAAGATTGGGGGCTTGGAACTTAAACTTATCGAGCGTGACCTTTCCCGTAGCATGATGAAACGCATGCGTAGGATAGGCCCCGTAGGCGGTCGAATCGAAACGGCACATCTCCAGGAACATCGGGTTGCGATGCGAACCCATTTCGCCGGCGAACTGGCCCGGGATCACTCGACCGGTGTTATGGATCAACGTCTCCGGCAGCACGACTGCGGGCGGCAGATTGTTGAGTGGAGGAGCGACCGCGTTCGCGATGGCGGCGATCGACGGCCAATCGCGCGGCATCGGCTTGTTCGGGCTGAACCCCGGCGGCAGCATATTGCGCCCCGACAACATGAGCATGTGTCCGGCGGAATGCTCCGGCTCTTTGTGTGCCATCGATCGAACGACGGCCCACTTGTCGCTCCGCGCGGCGAGCTTCGGCATGTGCTCGCAAATATGAACACCGGGAGTCGACGTCGCGATCGGCTTGAATTCGCCCCGCACCTGATCGGGAGCATCGGGCTTCATGTCGAAGCTATCGATTTGCGACAAGCCGCCCGAAAGAAAAAGATAGATGACCGACCGCGCTTTACCGTTCGGAGCGAGCCGGTTAGCGGCTTCGCTATCGACACCCGGCTTGGCGAGGGCCTGGAGCGGATCGAGATGGTTCATACCGAGCCCGAGCAAACCGACCGCGCCGGCTTGCACGGCAATGCGTCTGGAGAAAGCGGCATGCTGTAAGTAACGCATGGCGAACCTCTCGGTAGGAGCGCCTGGAAGCCGGGGCGACGTCGTCGACGCGAATAGCTTCAAAGCGAATGACGGAAGGAAGGGGGCGGGCAGGGGGGAACGCAACTTCCGGATACATCCGATCGTATCGAACTACGCCAATGCATGCAATGGAATTCATCGGGTCGGCGGAGCGTGCAACTTCGCGAAAAGTTCGCTTTCCCAGGCAAAGTCGCACATTCTTGCGGAGTCGTTCCCGCCGATCACGTTATTTCTTGGCAACTATTTCTTAGCAACTGCGGCCGGCTTTTTCGTTTCGGCGGGGATCGTGAGAAAGATCGGGTTCGAGGCGTACTTCGTATCGATCGAGAAGCTGACCGAAACCCCGGCCAGCACGGCGATCGGCAACCGCTCGACCGGCAGCGCGGCCGAGGTGGCTTCGAGCGTCATCTTTCCTTCCAAGGTGTTCCCCGCGAGCCGTGTGACGCTGCTCTTGCCGAGCGATACGCCGGGAGGAAGTTGCTCGCCGAGTTTGCCGGTGAAGTATCCCCAGGTAAACTCCAAACCGACGGGGTCTTTGTAGCTGGGGCTCCGCTCGATCTTCACGGTCAGGTCTACTTTGTCCCCCGGATTCAGCTTGAGTTCGCTCGGGATCGCTTCGATCCGCAGCAAGTCGAGTTGTTTCGCGACTCCGACGACCGATGTCCGAACCGGCCAATAGCCTTGGCTCCCTCCTTGCGATTGCAACTCGCAGAGGACCTCGGCTTCGTGCTCGATCGTACGATTGCTTCCGGTCGCCGCGTCGATAGTCTCGGCCTTGCCGATGATTTTCACAAGCGATGCGCCGACCTGCGCCGTCTTATCGGCCGAAAGGATAATGCCGACGCGCGTCATGCCAGGAGGAACCGTAACGGGAGTCTGCGTTACGCCGGCGGGAAGCCCTGAGACGTGGATCTCGACCGGCCCTTCGAATCCGTTGAGGCGAGTTACGTCGGCGAACCACAAGGTGTGCGTTCCCGGCGCGAGCAGAGCGTAGTACAGCTTCCCGGAAACCTCGAAGTCGGGACCAACCGGTTGGATCGTGAGATGGTAGGTGAAGTCGATGCCGCCGCGGTCGTGCAAGTCGCGCACGCAGACGACATAGCGGCCATCGGCCGGCGCGCGAAACGAGAGCTTAGGGTCGGGCGTGAGGGGTAAGTCGTCGGCCTCGGCGACCTTCTTTCCGGCAACGTCGTAGACCTCGAGCACGGCATCGAGCGGCAGGCCGTAGCGGCGAGCATCGACTTGCAGCGCATAGTAGGCATCCTTCTTAGCAACGAACGCGAAGCGATGGGCATCGTCGGGACGCGATAGCCGACCGTTGACGCCGACGGGGAGCTTCACTTCCCGAGGCTTCGCTTCGGCGATCGCTTCCGTTTGAATAAGCTGCTCAAACGGCTCCGAACCGAACTCGACGGGATTCGTCGCCGTGCCGGCGATCGAAAGCCGCTTGCGATTGACGTTCGCCACCTTCGACCTTGCCGGAATGATCGGGGCTCTGCCGATCGTGCGTCCGCTGATCGAAACGACATCGGCTTCGCTGACGGCGAAACCGACGAACACCAGAGGAAACGTCGTCAAGGCCGGTAACCCCCGAGTGATTTCGACGCAATACGAATAACGAGGATCGCCGACGTAGCGTGTGTCGCGCACCGCAAGCACGTAGTTGCCGTCTTGCGGAAGCTCGACGGAAAGCAGGGCATCGCCGCCGAAGTAGTTGTCGTTCATTCCGACGATTTGGCCGTTCGGTCCGGTGAGCGTGAGAATCGGATCCATGTGATAGCCGGCTTTGCCGACCATATCGTGGACTGCTTGCGTCATTCGCTGCGCGTAGATTTGAAACGTCAGTTGCTCCCCCTTCTTCCCTGACATCCGAAAGCAATCGACATCCTCGGGCTCAGGGCATTGCCCACAGACCGCGGCAGGCACGGCAACCGGCTGCGCTTGCGATGGAGTACCGTTCTCGGTCGTCGTCTCGAGAACGACGGGATAGTCGGTCACCAGAATATGCGCAACGCTCGAAACCGCCGCGGGCGTGGCGAGACGAAATTCATGCAGGCCCGGCATTTGGCCGGCCGGCACCACGACTTGCATCTTGTGCGGCGTACCCACCTGCCCGCGCTTGGTGAGCGGGGCTTCGACCGGCTTCGTTTCCAGGAGCCGCATCGTCGGGCCGGGAGGGGCGAAAAACGACGCGTAGGTTCCATCGAGCGAGAAGTTGGAACGGAGTTGAACGTCGGCGGTCGTGCCGCTTTGCACGGCACAGGGATACGCCGTCGTGAGCTGTCGGAAACCGATTCCACCGGCAGCGGCTTTCGACGATGGCGCAATTGCCGCCACGGCAACGACGAAGAAAAGCGGACGCGTTGCGCGCGAAACCGAACTTAGGACCGTACGCATAGACGAGTCTCCGAGGCGGGCTACAATCGCGGGCAGGATGTTTATCATGGCCGGGTTGGGGCAGGGCGTCAAGAAAACGGCGCCGCGATGCACGATCCAGGCGAGTGCTCGATCGAACCGAACGAGGCCGGTGCGTTATGCTCGTGATTCGTGATGCAACCTCGGCCGACGCTTCGAGGATCGTCGACTTCAATAGTCGGATGGCGTGGGAAACCGAGCATAAACGGCTCGACCCTGTGATCTTACAAGCCGGCGTCGACGCGGCGTTGCGGCAACCGCTGTATGCGCGGTACTTCGTTGCCGAGAGTTCGGCTACAGACCAGCCCGAACTCATCGGGCAGTTGATGATCACTTACGAATGGAGCGATTGGCGCAACGGGCTATTTTGGTGGATCCAGAGCGTGTACGTGCGCGAAGAAAATCGCCGAAGCGGAGTGTTCCGGATGTTGCTCGACCATGTCGCAATGCTGGCCCGAGAAACGCCGGGCACTTGCGGGCTACGGCTCTACGTCGAGCATGAAAACCAGGCTGCGATTAAGACCTATGAGCGCCTCGGCTTTGCGGCCAGCGGCCATGTGCTCTACGAAATCGATTGGTCGCAGCAGTCGCGCTGAATCGCTATTCGGATTCGTCGGCCGCTTCCGATGCTTCGCCGGTTTGGTTTTCGTCGGCTTCGTTTTCGTCGTCGGTGCGAGTCGTCGGGAACGAATACCGTTCGCCGAGCCACCGGCCGAGATCGAGTTGCTGGCAGCGAACGCTACAGAACGGCATCGTCGCCGACGCCGTCGACTCGAACTTCTTGCGACAGATTCCGCACGTAACGAGAGGCATGGAAACGGGGTCAGCAAAATAAATGCGATGTACGCGAAACGGAATTACTATCTGAACTACTTGTCGCCGCCACCGGAGCTCTTACCGGAATCGCTTTTGCCCGAATCACTCTTGCCGGAGGAGCCGCCGCTCGACGAACTTCCTCCGGACGAGTCCGACGAGCCGGCCGCCTTGTCCGCGGCTGCGCTCTTCTTATACGAATCGCTGCGGTAGTCGGTTTGATAGAAGCCGGAACCTTTGAAGACTATCGCTCCCCCGGCGCCGAACAAGCGACGAAGCTTCTTCTTTTTGCACTTCGGGCATTTCGTCAGCGGCTCGTCTTTCATCGCTTGAAATTCTTCGAACTTGTGGTCGCAGGCGTCGCAAACGTAGTCGTAGGTCGGCATGGCGAGCTTTCGGAAGAGCGATAAAAACAAGGGAGATCGGGGCTGGAACTTCACACACCGGCGGAACGGCTAAGCGTTCGGCGGCGAGCTCGAAACGATCACTTGCGACGGCCGCACGACCCGATCATGCAACTGATACCCTTCTTGAGCGACCATGACGACCGTGTTCGGCGGATATTCGTCGGTCGGCTGTTGCATGATGGCCGCATGCACGTTCGGATCGAACGGCTTCCCTTGCGCTTCGATCTTTACGGTGTGGTGACGAGCCAAGATCGCTTCGAGTTGCTGCGCGACGAGCTTCACGCCGGTAAGCAGGCTTGAAGCATCGGCGCTTTTTTCGGCGGCAGTGAGCGCGCGGCCGATGTTGTCGACGACGGGCAGCAAGTCGGTGACGAGCGGCATCAAGGCATAGCGGCGCTCATCGTCCATCTCTTTGCGCAGCCGCTTGCGCACGTTGTCCAACTCCGCTTGCGCGCGTAGCGCACGGTCTTTGGCTTCGTTGGCTTCGGCCGCAAGCTGGGCGATGCGCACATCGACCGGCGCTTCGTCGGTTTCCGCGTCGTCGTTGCGTGTATCTTTATTGATTTTTATTTCCTCGTTCATGGCAGGTCTTATTCCTCGCTAGCTTCGTCGCCCGTGATGTAGTCTTTCAGCTTGTCGAAAAAGCTCTTTCGTTGCGGACTGACGTTCGACTTCTCTTCCTCGGCCAACTCACGCAACAGTTGTTCCTGACGCTTCGTGAGTTTCGCAGGGATTTCGACTTGGATTTGCACCAACAGGTCTCCCTTGCCGCGCACGCGAGGGTCGGGCATTCCTTTTCCCTTGAGACGAAACACCGCGCCGGGTTGGGTGCCGGCGGGAATCTTCAAGTCGTCGCGTCCGTCGAGCGTCGGCACTTCGATAGTCGCCCCGAGTGCGGCTTGCGAATAGCTCACCGGCATCGCACATATCAGGTTCTGGCCGTCCCGTTGAAACAGCGAATGCTCGCGCACCGTAATGAAGCAGTAGCAATCGCCGGCAGGTCCGTTGCCGGGGCTCGGATCTCCCTCGCCTGAGATGCGGAGGCGAGTTCCGTTGTCGACTCCCGCGGGAATCTGCACCTCGCGCGTAACCCGTTCGATCACGTACCCTTCGCCGCGACACTCGCCGCAAGGATCGCTGACGATCGTTCCGGCTCCGTGGCAAGAAGGGCAAGTCGTCTGTACGCGGAAGATACCGGTCGATTGAATGACTTGCCCTTTGCCGGCGCAATAGCGGCACGTCTCGGGCTTACTTCCTTTGCGAGCGCCGGTGCCGTGGCAGTCGTCGCACTTCGCATGGCGCGAGATTTGAATATCTTTTTTACAGCCGCGGGCCGCTTCGCGCAGATCGAGGGTCACATCCGCACGAACGTCGCCCCCTTGCTGCGTTCGTCTTCCGCCGCGGCTCCGGCCTCCACCGCTCGCGCCGCCGAACATATCGCCGAAGATCCCGCCGAACGCTTCGAAGATGTCGTTGACGTCGCCGAAATGGGGCGAGCCTCCTTGAGGCCCATCGACTCCGGCATGTCCTAAGCGATCGTATCGGCCGCGCTTATCTTTATCGCTCAGGACTTCGTAAGCTTCGGCTGCTTCCTTGAAACGACCGACCGCTTCGCTGTCGCCGGGATTCTTATCCGGATGAAACTTGATCGCACACTTACGATAAGCGGCCGAGATCTCGCCGTCGGACGCCGTACGCGTGAGTTCCAAGACTTCGTAATAACAGCGTTTCGTCGCCATAATCTACTTTTACCGTTCGCGAAACGAGCCGTCCATGATGGCGAAACGGGTCGCTTCCATCATGATGAAAGCGACCCGTTCACAGCCTACGATAATGCGCGACGCGGAGTCGCGGGTTTCCATTTTTTCCGACCGATCGACATTCGCCTAGCGAACCGAACCTTCGATCTTCGTCTTCTTATCTTCCTTGTCGAAGTTCGTCACCAAAGCCTCGGTGGTGAGCATCAAAGCCGAGATGCTCGCCGCGTTGCTCAGGGCACTACGAACGACCTTCAACGGGTCGATGATGCCGGCCTTGAACATGTCGACATACTCGCCCTTGTTGGCGTCGTAGCCGATGTTCTGAGCCTTTTGGCTCACTTCATCGACGATCACGGAACCGTCGATCCCGCAGTTGTCGGCGATTTGCTTCATCGGAGCCGAGAGGCAATGCAGAATGATATCTACACCGATCCGCTCATCTCCCTTGGCCGCAGCACGAGCCTTTTCAACGGCCGGAGCACAACGGACGAGAGCGACCCCGCCGCCCGGCAGAATTCCTTCTTCGACGGCCGCACGCGTAGCATGCAGAGCGTCTTCGACGCGGGCCTTCTTTTGCTTCATGTCGGCTTCGCTATTCGCACCGACCGAGATAATGGCGACGCCTCCGGTAAGCTTGGCGAGCCGCTCTTGGAACTTCTCGCGATCGTATTCGCTTTCGGTGGCTTCGATCTGATTGCGAATCTGTTGGATGCGCGTTTGAATGTCGGCCGGCTTGCCCGAGCCTTGTACGATCGTGGTGTCGTTCTTGTCGATCGTGATTTGCTTGGCGCGACCGAGGTGAGCAAGCTCGACGCTTTCGAGCTTGATGCCGAGGTCTTCGCTGACGAACGTGCCGCCGGTCAGCGTGGCGATATCGGCCAGCATCGCCTTACGACGATCGCCGAAGCCCGGAGCCTTGACCGCACAGATGTTCAACACGCCGCGCAGCTTGTTCACGACCAAAGCGGCGAGGGCATCCCCTTCGACGTCTTCGGCGATGATCAAGAGGGGCTTGCCCGAGGTGCTGATCTTTTCCAAGATCGGCACCAGATCGCGAATGTTCGAGATCTTCTTTTCGTAGAGCAAAATGTAGGCGTCGTTGAGTTCGCAATCCATCTCGGCCGGACGATTGACGAAGTACGGCGAGATGAACCCCTTATCGAACTGCATTCCCTCGACGAGTTCCTTAGTGGTATCCGTTCCCTTGCCTTCTTCGACCGTGATCACGCCGTCTTTACCGACCTTCTCCATGACGTCAGCCAACAGATCGCCGATTTCCTTGTCGTTGTTGGCGCTGATCGCACCGATTTGGGCGATCTCAGCCTTACTTGAAACCGGCTTGGCGATCGATTGCAGATAAGCCACGGCGGCGTCGACGGCCTTGTCGATCCCGCGACGAATCGCAGTCGGATTGCTGCCGGCCACGATGTTACGGAGACCTTCTTTGAAGATCGCGCGAGCGAGGACCGTCGCGGTCGTCGTGCCGTCGCCGGCGATGTCGGATGTCTTCGAAGCGACTTCGTTCACGAGCTTAGCGCCCATGTTTTCGAAGCGATCTTCCAAGTCGATTTCCTTGCTGACGGTCACGCCGTCTTTCGTCACGGTCGGACCGCCGAACGATTTGTCGATGATGACGTTGCGGCCGGTCGGGCCCATCGTCACAGCCACGGCGTTGGCTAACTTTTCCACGCCTTTAAGCATCTTGGCGCGGGCCAGATCGTCGAAGAGCAACTGCTTTGCCACGGGATAGTTCCTATTGGATCGGTGTTGTGTTTTTGTGATGCGAGGTCGCGTGCAAGACCGCCATACTTCGGCGATCGAACTGCGGAATGACGAATGTCGAATTTCTAATGACGAAAGAATGACGAAGCACGAATGACGAATAGCGTCCTTCGCGGCTTCCAATTCACTTTTTCGGGCTTCGACATTCGTACTTCTTTTGTCATTCGAATTTCGTCATTCGAGTTTTTAGTCTCTAGATGACCTTCGCGAGAATGTCGTTCTCACGCAGGATCTTGACTTCGCGTCCTTCGACTTCGATCTCGGTGCCCGAGTATTTGCCGTAAATCACTTCGTCGCCGACGGCGACGCTCAGCGTGCCGCGGTCGCCGCTATCGAGCAACTTGCCCGGACCGACTGCCACGACCTTGCCACGTTGCGGCTTCTCTTTGGCGGCGTCCGGCAACACGATGCCGCCGGCCGTGACTTGTTCGGCCTCTTGCGGTTCGACGACGACACGATCATCCAGCGGACGAAGATTGACTTTAGCCATGTGATTCAATTCCTTATTGATGCTGCTGTTATTTTTAGTTTGCGTTGAGATTCAAAGGAGCTCGGAGTCGGCGAACAAACACTTACATGCCCATTCCCATGCCACCCATTCCGCCCATGCCACCCATGTCCATTCCGCCCATGCCGCCGCCACCGCCGTGGTGATCGTGGCCGCCGTGGTCGTCGCCATCGTCGTCTTTCGGAATGTCGGTGATCAGCGATTCGGTCGTGAGCAAGAGGGAGGCGACGCTCGCGGCGTTTTGCAACGCGGTGCGAACGACCTTAGCCGGATCGACGATGCCTGCCGCGATGAGGTCGCAATAGACGTTCTTGTCGGCATCGTAGCCTTCGTTCTTCCCCTTGAGCTGACGAACGCGGTTGACGACCACGCCGCCGTCCAGACCGGCGTTTTGCGCGATGCAACGGAGCGGGTTGTCGAGCACATTGCGAATGATCTTCGCACCGAGGCCGGCATCTCCTTCGAGCTTCAAAGCGTCGATCGCCTTCTCGCAACGGAGCAAGGCTACGCCGCCGCCGGGAACGATTCCTTCTTCCAGCGCGGCCTTCACGGCGCACTTGGCGTCTTCGAGCAACGCTTTGCGTTCCTTCATTTCGGTTTCGGTAACGGCACCGCAATTGATCTGAGCCACGCCGCCGGCGAGCTTCGCGAGCCGCTCTTGGAGCTTCTCACGATCGTATTCGCTGTCGGTCACGGTGATCTCGCGACGAATCTGATCGGCACGGCCTTCGATGTCGGCCTTCTTGCCGGCTCCGGAAATGACCGTCGTGTTTTCGCCGTCGATCAAAATCTTCTTGGCCCGACCGAGATCGGTGAGCTTCACGGCGTCGAGTTGAATGCCGAGATCTTTGAAGATCGCGGTGCCGCCGGTGAGCGTGGCGAGATCGCCGAGGATCGCCTTACGACGATCGCCGTAGCCCGGCGCCTTCACGGCACAGACGTTCAAGATGCCGCGCATCTTATTGACGACCAACGTCGCCAAGGCTTCGCCGTCGACGTCTTCGGCGATGATCAAGAGCGGCTTGCCCGACTTGCTGACCGCTTCGAGCAGCGGCACCAAAGTCTTGACGTTCGAGATCTTGTCTTCGTAGATCAAGATCTGACAGTTCTCGAGCTCGACGGTTTGGTTGTCGGGATTCGTGACGAAGTGCGGCGAGAGGTAGCCGCGGTCGAACTGCATCCCTTCGACCACTTCGACGCTGGTCTCGGATTGCTTACCTTCTTCGACCGTGATGACGCCGTCTTTACCGACCTTGATGAAGGCATCGGCCAAAACTTCGCCGATGGCGGAGTCGTTGTTGCCGGCGATCGTGGCGATTTGCTTGAGCTCCGACTTGTTCTTTTCGTTGATCGGAGTCGCCATCTTCTTGATCTGTTCGATCACGGCCTCGACCGCCTTGGCGATGCCGCGCGACAGGGCCATCGGGTCGGCACCGGCGGCGATCATCTTCAAACCTTCACGGAAGATCGCTTCCGAGAGGATCGTGGCGGTCGTCGTGCCGTCGCCGGCAACGTCGTTCGTCTTGCTGGCCGCTTCTTTCACAAGCCGAGCGCCCAGGTTTTCGTACGGGTCATCGAGGTCGATATCCTCGGCGACGGTGACGCCGTCTTTCGTGACCTTCGGGGAGCCCCAGCCTTTGTCGAGTACGGCGTTGCGGCCGCGAGGGCCGAGCGTGCTGCGAACGGCACGCGCCAATTTCGAGACACCGGCTAGAAGGGGCTGACGAGCGTCGTCACTAAATACCATCTGTTTTGCCACAGCGGTTTTCTCCTGATGCGGACGATACGTGGTTAAATGCGGTAGATTCGATCCGTCGGAACGGGATTCCCGTAGGAACGGTGTTCGGTGCGTCGGCCATCGCCGGAAGACGAGGCGACTCATGCCTGAAGCGTCGCCGTGCCGTCTTTGGCAGGCGGAGCTTGTGACGGCACTGCTTAAATGCAAGCGTCATGCCAAAACGCTCGCGCCGCACCGCATAGTCATTCCTAGAAACGACTTGCATCGCGTCGCCGACGCTACGGTCGATGTTAAGCGGAATTCGCCTAGGAAGCGACCGTGCCATATTGGCAGCCGCTATTGAGCGCGCAGCAGCGGCTAATTTCAACAATTGAATTCGCGCTACGCCGCCCACTTTGATATCCAACGTGAGATCGCCGGCGGCCGGATCGCTAAACGCGATCGAAACCTTGCCGAGATTGCCGAGCATCTTTGCGTCGGCGACGACTCCTTCGGCCGACTTGCCGGTCGGCAAGCGATCGACGCCGCACAGGACGAAGCGGACCTTCTGCCCTTTCTTTAGGCTACGCAAAACGTCGCCTCCCTCTTGGAAGAGCGTCATGTCGACCTTCATATCGAAGGCGGATCTGCCGGCCGTGTCTTCGGAGCCTTTGGCTTTGCCGTCGTCGATGTAGCCCGGCAGCCCGAGCTTGGCGAGCCGGGAGGTGTGGACCGCCTTCTGCTCGGCTTGAAACTTGAGCAGGCTCTCGTCGTCAAGAAACACTTCCCAACAGACTCGGTCGGAACCTTTGCCGATGCCGTGTGTCTTCGTGCGGAGCCGATCGCCGACTTTGATATCGGTAAACTTCGCGGGTTCGCCGTTCTTCCAATAGTGCGTGTCGGCGTCGGTGCCGATCACGATTCCCTTCGTGCGAATGAACGGCTCCTTAAGCTTCGGGTCCCAATTCCCTTGCGTAACGGTAAAGGTGCCGATCTTCGGATCGATCGAGTCGACTTGATATTGCTCGCCGTGGTTTTTCAAGAAGTTCATTTCGTCTTGAATGTACGTCAGATAAATCCATTCGCCGGCTTCGTTTTCATGCAGGCGAAAGATCGCGCGCTCCCCGACGCGAAAGTCTTCCAAGTCGCCGAACGTGGCATGATGTAGAAGTTCGGCGTAAGGCATCACGATGAACTTGATGACTTCGTCGCTTCCTTCTTTGCGGAACGTGCCGGTGCGGGTCGCGAGATCCATGCTGACAAGCTCGCCCCAGGGCCGGCGCATTTTATCCGTCGGCACGATCACCTTGCCCGGCGTGATCTTCAACACCGGCTTCGCAGCAGGCTCAGCCGCAAGAGCCGAAAAACTCAGCAAAGCAAGCAACACGACGAACGACAAAATAACGAACCGAGAAAACGTCTTCATGGGATACGATTCGCTGGGCGGGGAAGCGAAGAATGGAAAGGCACGCGCGCAAGCGTGCGACGGCGATACACGGAAGTGTAAGCAGCCGAGCGGCTTTGCCGCAACAGGCGTGCGGCCAGCCCGACGAAAGGAGAAGGGAATGCCCTGCGACTACGATCGCTCGAGCGATTCGAGGCGGAAGCGGATCGCCGCCGCTTCCTTCTTCTTTTTCGTTTCCTCGAAAAAGGCCGCTTCATTAGCAAGCGCCAACGTCAGGGACTCCCAATTCCCTTCGCTCTCGAAGCGCTCTTGGGCCGCATGCAGCCGCTGCAAACCTTGCTGTACATCCCCCATCATCAAGTAAGCGAGTCCGAGGTCGGCTTCGGCGTCGGCTCGCTCGGGCCACTCCAATCCATCGACCGTTTCGACCGATTTGCGCAGCAAGCCGAGCCCTTGTTGAACTTGTCCGCTCTTCAAACGCAGGCTGCCCAAAAGACCCAACGCGGCACGTGCCGGAGGCGTCGTCTTTTGGCCGGCAATGCGTACCAGGATCGCCGTGGCCGCACCGTCTTGTTGCAATTGAATAAGCGACCGTGCTTGGCGAATGCGCAACCAAGTTCTGGCATCTTCATCGCGCGAAGAAGCTTCGGCCCGCTTAAACGATACCAATGCCGCTTGACCATGCGTGCGATCGAGATACCAAATGCCGATCGCGTTCCAAACCGCGGTTTCGGCGACACTCGGATCGGCACCGGCATCCGAAGCCGTGGCATTCAAGTCGACACCGGAAACCTCGGTGCCCGGCAGCGGTTCCATGAGCTGCAATTTCTTCACGACATCGTTCGGCCAAGGAGACTCGACCGGGCGTTGATAGCCGAGCCGCTCCCACAAGACAGGATCATGAATCGGATGGTCCGAAGCGAGAAGTTGCGAGGCAACGACCACGGCTCGTTGCCAAGTCGCGGCGGCAAGCGCCGGATCACCGGCACGACGTTGCGAGTCGCTTAACAACAACAAGAGATAAGCGGATTGATAAGTACTCACTTGCAATGCCGCAGCTACGGCCTTCTCGAATGCCGCGGCTGCCTCGCGAGGCTTGTCGTTCAAAAGCTGCGCCGTTCCTTGAAGCTGCCAAGCGTCGATCTCCAGCAACTGCGATTCGCAATCCACGGCGAGCTTGAGCAGATGTTGATTGAGAGCGTTGTCGATCTGACCTTGCGTGAGAGAATTCTTGAAACGATTGCGAGCTTCTAAATAGGTCTGATAAGGAACGGGGTTGCGCTTGCGAGCGGCATCGAGCGTCGTCCAGTTTTGCGGCGGGCCCGACGACGAGCATTGTCGATCATGGACTTCGGCCAGCAACGACATAGCCTGACCGTTTTGCGAAGCGGAGCCGGAGCGGAGCCATTCCAGTGCGGCCTCGGGATGACGCTGAATCCAACGCGAAGCGGCGACCGTGCGATGAGCCGTCGCCAGTTCCGATACGCGCGTCGCCAGTTCTCCGGTCGTGAGGGAAACCTCTTGGCTTTCGCCGAGGCTCTGGCCGACGATATCGAACTTCGGGGTTCCCTTCGGCGCAGGCTCTGCCTTCTTCGCTTTCTCAAAGACCTCGGCCCAATCCTTCGTAGTAGCCGGCGAAAAACAACCGCTCGACACGAGCAACAGCAGCGCAGCTGTAGCCGAGAGAATCGTAGCCTTATCGTTACGCGAAAGCGAAATCATCATGAGGGCTTTCCAATGGAGCTAAGAATGCGCTTTAGTAAAGCTTGGGAACCAAGCTATGAAAGCGCAACGACTTCTGTAGCGCGTTGACCGGAGGGTTCGCACGTAAAACTTCGATCGGAGTGAAACTATTCAACGTGCCGTTGGCATCCGGAGCGTTCGGATGCAGGCTCAGGTCTCGAATCAGGTCGTGGCTCAACTCGGCCGATTCCGATGGTGTGTTGAACACATACGGGCGGACCATGATCACGAGCTCCGTCCGTACGCGGTTCGTTTGTTGACGACGGAAAAAGAACCCGATGACCGGAAGCTTGCCGAGGATCGGTACTTCCTCACGAGAATCGGTGAGGTTTTCTTCGATCAAGCCGCCGATTGCGACAGCCAAGCCGTCTTTAGCGACGATCGTGCCGGAGACGATGGCGGTTCGCAGGACGTCGATCGGCAGCGAAACGATGTTTCCCGCCGAATTGACGAGCGGGATCGTCGCTCCGCCGACGTCGACCGTGGAATTCTGCTGCGAGATTCGCAGCGTCACCGTACGGTCGGCGTTGATGTTCGGCGTGATGAGCAGGCCTTGCCCGACTTGCGTGAGCTGCGTTTCCGGCGAAGGCTGAACGCTCGTCGTCGCCGCGTTGTTCGTCACCGCACCAGATTGCGAATAGCCGATGACGAGCGGAATCTGCCGGCCGATGAAGATATTGCTGACTTCATTATTCGCCGTAAGCAGCAGCGGGGTCGCGAGGTTCGTAATGCGGTTGTTGTTCTCCAACAATTGGATCCGAGCGCGGAAGTTGGCATCGACGTATTGAAACGTCAGGTCGCGATCCGAGCCGGCAAGGCTCGGAGTGATTCCGATACCGGTCTGCGAGTTGCGTCGTTCGAGATCGCTGAGAGTATCCGTGGCCGGCGCCAAAATATTGCCGGCGGTGAAGCCCGCGGCCATGGTGTTGCCGTTCGTAAACTGCCAGTCGAAGACCGAGGTAAACCGGTCTCCCAACTCCAACGACATGACCTTCACTTCCAACAACACCAGCGGCGTCGGCACGTCGAGGCTGGAAATCAACTCACTGATGCGCTGCATGATTTGTTCGTCGCCCGTACGGACGACGATTTGATTGTTGCGACGAATCACGGTGACGTAGATCCGAGCCCGGCGGCTTCGCAACAGATCGTCGATCGCGGCCCGATCTTCCGCCGTGGACCCCACGCGAGCTTGCTCCAGCCGCTGAATTTGGTCCGCGCTCAAGTCTAATTGCTGCGGCTGAAACTGATTGTTCATTCCTTGGCCGATGCCTCCGCCTAAGCCCCCTCCGCCGATGCCTCCGCCGAATCCGCCGCCACCGAGACCACCACCCAATCCACCTCCGCCGATTCCACCACCGAGCCCACCGCCGCCGATACCACCGCCAAGCCCGCCCCCTCCGATACCGCCACCACCGATGTTACCACCTTGCCCGGAAACGCCCTGTCCGTTCTGACCGCCGACTCCGCTCGATTGGTTAAAAGCGTTCAGCAGGCTATAGCGGCTGAAGCGTTGCTGCAGGTCTTGGCTCGTGAGCTGATCACCGGCCAAGAAGCTCCCGTAGTTGAGCTGAACGCGATCGCCGAACAAACTTTGAATCGCGATCGCAACGTCGACCGGATTGGGATACAGCAACGTAAAGACCTGCGTCTTCTCTTCACGGAAACTACCGATGTCGCTTTCGTATTCGTCGGTCGTGTAGACCCGAATGATTCCGGTGCGGCGGTCTTGGCGATAGAAAAGCTTGGCCGATCCGGCCATTTCCGTGAGTGCCGTAAACGCCTCGACGTCGCGTAAATAAATCGTCACCGGAACTTTCGCTGCGTCCGTCGACGGCACGATCTTAAGACCGGACTGATCCGACAGGACGCGTGCGGCTTCGCCGAACGGCATGTCACGAAATTCGACGAGATCCAAAGGAGCCGACGGTGCTACGATTTCGCCGACGGCCAAGTCGGGATTGGTTGCCGAGCCGGGTGCGCCGTCGGGAGGAAGCGGTGGTGCGAGTTCTTCCGCAGGAAGAATCGGCAGCGGACGGGTCGCCTCGGGCTGCTGACCGTGCGCAACGGCAACCAGCATGAACCCTGCGAGAACCAGCACGACTCGACGACGCGAGACTGCCGCAACAATCAACCCGCGCAAGATGGAATGACGTCCTTCCATGGACCGCAAGCTCCTAACGCGAATCATTCGCGTTGCCGTGTTCACCAAGACTTCAGCTTGGCGTTAATTCTCAATTCGTACGCATCGCTTCATTCAATCGCTTAATTCAAATAAATCGTCTGCTTTCGATCTACGATCTCGATATGCAACTCCGAAATGCTCAACTCCGTAACCTTGAGCTGCATCGCTCCTCTTGCGCCGGGAATCTGAATCTCGGAACCCATGCGAATCGTCAACGGCTTGCCGCCGACTTCGATAATGGCAACCGGCGGCTTATTGCGAGCGAACACTCGGGCCAGAATACGAATCTCCGGCAACGGCGGAGGCCCTGCCGAAGCATTGCGATTCGCGTCGCCGTCGCCGATCAATCGACGCATATCCGGGCCGGGCATCGTCGGATCGGAGCCGGCACCGGAAGGGGGCCGACGATCGCCCCCGCCATCAACGGCATCGAGCCCGGCACCGACCGGAGCATTTGCAGCCGGAGCACCCGCAGCGGGATTCACCGCAGCAGGGCTATCGGGTCCGACAAGACGAAGCTGACCGGCCGCAGTAGAAGGAGCCACACCAGAGGCAGGCCCGGAGCCGGGAACGCCCGGCGGTGGCGAGGTAGCCGGAGGGCGAGGAGCGCCGGGCGGCAATCCGCTTCGCGGCGGCTGCGCGACGACCGACGCTACGGCCGAAACACAAAACACGAAAGCAGTGATCGATGCGGCCGCAGAAAAACGAGACACGCTTCGCAACGTCGGCTGAATTCGCATACGCATGGCGTCACGCGCCTCCTGCCGAGAAGAGGGCCATGAAAAACGCAATGTATACGAAGCCGACGATGCCGCCGACGATGACGATGATGCACGGCTCGACGATGACGCTGAGCTGGCGAACGGCGGATTGAAGTTGTGATTCATGAAATCGCGCTACCTCATCGAGAACTTCATCGATCGTACCTGCCGATTCGCCTACGGCGACCATGCGAGCCAACATCGGCGTGAATGCGTGGTCGGCAGCAAGCGGTTCGGCTAGCGTGCCTCCTTGCATCACAGCCTGGCGTGCCGCTGCGACGCGGCTGGCTAGGTAGCGATTGGTAAGGAGTTCTTCCGTGGTGCGGAGGCCTTCCAACAGGGTGATCCCGCTGCGGACTAAAATTCCGAGCGAACGGGAGAAAGCTGCGGTGCCGGCGAGTCGCAAGAGGTAACCGATAACGGGAACTTGCAACAACCGACGATCGATAGCTAGCCTGCCGAAGGGGTTGCAGTATAGCGCTACGAAGGCGACGGTCAATATCAGTATGCCGATAAGAGTGTGCGGCAGATACGTTCGCGCAGCATCCGATACATCGACGAGAAGTTGGGTGATCGGGGGGAGCTTGCGGCCCATACCATCGAGGAACGTTTTCAGCTTCGGGATCACGCCCACCACCATGAATGCGGTGACGCCGACCGCCGCAAGCAACACCAGCGATGGATAGGCCAGTGCCGTCATCAAGCTGGCTTTCAACTGCCGGCGGCGTTCAAGCGTATCCGAGGCTCGATCGATCGTTTGCTCGAGGTTTCCCGTTTGCTCACCGACGCGCACCAATTGCACGAGCAACATCGGAAAGCTCTTTGCCTCTTTCATCGCATCGGCGAAGGCGGCCCCTTCTTGAATGCGCGATGCTACGCGCCCCCAAAGACGCTGCATGCAGTATCGGCCCGATTGACGAGAGACCGCTTGCAGCGATGTCAGCAACGTCAAGCCACCGCGAAGCATCACAGCGAGTTGCTTGCCGCTTTGCTCGATTTCGATCGACCGAGGAGGCAACAATTCCAAGGGATTGTAACGCTTCCAAAGCTCACCGATCGATTGGTCCGTCTCGGCGGCGCGAACGTCGACGACCATCCAGCCGCGCTGACGCAAGCTTTGAACGGCCGTCGGCGCCGAGGCCGCCTCCAGCAAGCCGGCTTGTGCCCGCCCTGAGGCGTCGCGCGCGCGAAATTGAAAACTGGGCATCGCTTAACGCCTTACCACGTCGTGACTGCCGACAGCGCTTCGCGCACCGTCGTCAGACCGGAGGAGATTTTTTGAAACGCATCGTCCGTGAGCCGCGGAGTTCCCTTGGCTCTCGCCAAGCCGACGATCTGCGCCTCTTCGGCGCCGTTGGCGATTTCAAGAGCCAGCTCTTCGTCGATCGACAGAAGCTCGAACAAGCCGAGACGACCGGTATATCCGCGATTTGCGCAATAAAGACATCCTCCCGGCTGATAGACCGTCATTCCCGCCGCGCTCGGACGATCCAAAGCCAGCGCTTCGGAAACGCTTAACTCCACCGGTCGTTTGCAGTGCTGACACAACCGTCGCACCAATCGCTGAGCAACGGCGAGCCGCAACGTCGCTCCGGTCAGATAGCGGTCGACTCCCATGTCGCTGAGTCGGGTGATTACGCTAGCCGCGGAATTCGTGTGCAGCGTGCTGAGCACGAGATGCCCCGTGAGCGAAGCCTTGATCGCGACGTCGGCCGTTTCGCGATCCCGAATTTCACCGATCATCACGATGTCGGGATCGTGCCGCAACACGCTTCGCAGCGCCTTGCTGAAGCTCACCTTATCGGCCGAGTCGACTTCGACCTGAGCAACGCCGGGAATGCCGTATTCGATCGGATCTTCGATCGTGACGATGTTCCATTCTTCGTGCGCAATGAGCTTGCGCAGCGCCGCATAAAGGGTCGTCGTCTTACCGCTTCCGGTCGGGCCCGTCAGCAGAATCATCCCGTGCGGCTTGTCGATCGCGTTCTCGAACGAAGTGAGGTCGGTGGGGCACATGCCCAGGCGTTCGAGCGTCAGCGATTCGGTTTGCAACGCCAACAGCCGGAGCGTCATGCGCTCGCCGTACTTCGTCGGTAGGGTCGCGGCTCGAATGTCGATCGACTGTCCGGTCGGGCCAAACTTATGGCTGAAGCGGCCGTCTTGCGGGGCCCGTTTTTCGGCGATGTCCATTTCGCCCAAGACCTTGAACCGGCTGACGAGCGTCGTGTGCACGGCCAACGGCAGCTTGCGATAGCGTTCGAGTTGCCCATCGACTCGAAAGCGGATCTGCACACCGTCTTCATAAGGATCGATATGCACGTCGGATGCTTGGCGCACGATCGCCGCGTGGAGCAATTCGTCGCAGATGCTCGTCGAGTCCTTCGCGTCGGCATCGTTGCCGCGCGGATCGATTCGGCCGCGCGTGGGAACGATGACCGTCGACGGACCTTTGCCGTCGCCGAAAATTCTCGCCAGAACACGTTTCAAAGATTCCGGCTCGGCCCGCTCTGCGCGGATCGGCAGATCGATCAAGCGTTGCACCGCTTGCAACGCACCGGCATCGTTTTCATCCACGCAAGCGACGTAGACGATCCCCTCGATCGACGCGAACGGAAGCACCAAGCGCCGCAGCGCCAACGTCGAAGGAATGCGCAAGGCCCAGGCGGGATCGACGCGGACCTGATCCATATCGAGCGGCGCATTTTGCGAGACGGGGCTCATTTAGCTGCTCCCTGAACACGGAAGGGGCCGTTGCCCCGTTGCACTGGCATCCGTGCGATACGATCTCGAACGACGGCCGGGTTGCGCGACATGTTCGTCGCCGTGTGTTCGGAAATCCAACCGGTGCTCCAGAGCTTCGCCAGACTTTCATCTTGCGTTTGCATTCCGGCACCACCGCCCGACTCCATCGCCGAGTAAATCTGAGAAGCTTTTCCTTGAGCGATCAAGTTGTTGATGGCTCCGGTTGCGAACAGCACTTCGCTGACGACGATGCGCCGCCGCCGAATCGTGCCGTCGGCCGCCGGCTCCAAGACTCCGCGCTCGCCGTCGGCCACGAGCAAGTGCTGCGTTACGATCGCACGCAACACCAGCGACAATTGACGTCGAATCCCGTTTTGCTCATCGGCAGGAAACACCGAGACGAGCCGCTCGATCGTGCCGACGCAGTCGCCGGCATGGACCGTCGTAAACACGAGATGTCCGGTCTCGGCGGCCGTGATGGCCGTGCGGATCGTATTCAAGTCTCGAATTTCGCCGACCAAGATCACGTCGGGATCTTGCCGCAACGACGCGACCAACGCATCATTGAAGCCGCCGGTGTCGAGCCCCACTTGGCGTTGATTCACCAGGCTCATCGCCGACGGATGCAGATATTCGATCGGATCTTCGATCGTTACGATGTGCGAACGGCGCGTTTTGTTGACCCGATCGATCAACGTAGCGAGGGTCGTGCTCTTACCGGCGCCGGTCGGGCCGGCGACGACGACCAACCCGTCGGGCAGCGAACAAAGATCGTACAACGTGTCGGGCAAACCGAGATCGGCCAACGTACGGAACTTATCTTCCAATCGCCGCAGCGCGATCGAAATAGCGCCTTGGCGACGAAAGACATTGAAGCGAAACCGCGTGCCGTCCGGCGCGGTTAAGGCCCCGTCGATGGAGCCGGTAATGTCGAGCGATTTGCGATCGAATGCGCGTGCGAGGATTTCGCCCATCGCTTGCGTCGCAGGCACCGACAGGATGCCGAAATCATCTTGCGTTTCTAAGATGCCGTGGATGCGCAAATAAGCCGGCAATCCGGGCGCAATGTGCAGATCGGAGGCGTCTTGAAGAACGCATTGCTCCATCAATTGCGCAAGTAAACGCTCGGCGCTCTCGAATTCGGCCGGCGTGATCGGGACCTGAGATTCCGACTTTAGATCCATAGCAACAACGTCCAACTACGCCACGCGGTTTCCGAGCTTGTTTCCGACATCGAGAGCGCCACCGGAATGACCGACGAACCGGAATCGCGGAGCGACTCCAGTGTTTCCAGTACATCGGCATAACGTCCGTAAAATCGAATCTTCCAAAGCCGCGTCGTGCCTGGCGACGTGTTGTCTTTGTTCAAGCGATTAAGGGCTTCCTGAAAGGAAGGAGGGAGATCTCCCGAGTTCGTCGCAGCCGATTCCTCGAAAGGATAGAGTCCTCGATCCCAAAGCATTTTCGAAATCTGGCGCAAGGCGTTCGTGCGGAGTTGGGGCTCCGTAATTTGCATCGCTCCCAGCGACTTCCAGCGCGCGTCCCATTCCGTTTTTTCTTTCTTAACGCCGTCCAACTTCTCTTGCGAGTTTTCCAGCTTCAGCTTTTCCGCCACGACATCCATCGGCGAGACCGCCGAAGGACGGAGCGCTTCCAGCGACTTGCTTGCCGCCTTCAATTCGGAATCGCGACTATACCCCAACACATAGCCGCCGATGACGAGCAATGCCGGAAGCAGCATGACGAGCATCTGTTCGCGTGGTGTTTTACCCATAGTAATCTACGCTTTGCGAAGCACGAGAAAGTGAAGTCGAAATAATCTCAAGGGGCCGGGACGCGAACGATCGTACTCGGCGGTGTCGGAATGGCGCTGGGGGAAGTACCGGTCGGAATCGGCTTCGGAACGTTTAAGTCTCGCAGTTGGATCTCGAACGTCCAAGGGCCGCCGTTTTCCTTCAGGTTGCGAGCCGATTGCTTAGCCGGATCGACGGCCCAACCGAGAGCACCGAAATCCGTAGTGATTTCCGCAGTCAGTTCGGCGATATGCTCCGGATGCATCGTCACTCCGGAGAGCGTAATCTCACGCCCGTTGGCGGAGATTTTCTGAAGCACCCAATCGTGCGTCGCATCGTCGGAAAGTCGGCGCATCATTTCAGCCAATCGCCGACGGTGCGAATGAAATACCTCTTCGGTCCGTTGAACGTCGTTGGCAAGCCTTTTCTGTTCCCCTTCGACTTTCGTCAACTCGGTCTCTAACGTCTTGATCTGGGCTTTGATTGCGTCCACCTCTTTGCCGGGCGCTTCGAGTCGAGTTTTTTCGGCAGCGACCTTCGCGATTTCCGAGGCGACCCAAAAGTTGTGTGCGTAACAGGCTCCGACGACGATCAGCCCCATCACGCCGGCAACCATGTTTCGCTGTCGCGCCGTCATGCGGCGTGCGGCCGGCACGATCATCGGCACGGCGATCGTCTTAGCGCGCACGGCTTGATGCCAGGCCGCGAGCCAACGCCGTAGCGTGTCGTCATCTTCCAACAGCGAGAACGACGTGGCGCCGAGATCCGAATCGGCGTTCGCCGGGACGCTCCCTTCCGGAATGACGACGGCTACTTGCGTCGCGCTGCTTTGCTGCTTCCAAGCAGTCGCGACTGCCGACCAATTCGCCGCGACGGCCCCGTCGTCGACATGGGCCTTCGTGACGTTCCCTTCTAAGCAGACCGTCCGCACCACGGCACCAGGCCAAAACTCGACCCGGCCGGGAATGCCGACCGCCGGCGCAAGACCGAATTGATACGGCACACCGCCCGGATGCGCAATACCTGCGAATCGGCCGCCGAGCTTGCGCACCGCTTCATCGAGTTGGTCTCGAACGGCACTGCTGACTTGCGTAAGCCAAAAATGTCGTTGGCCTGCAGTCTCTCCGAGCGGCAGAGAAGCGGCCGTCGCTTCGAACGCGCTGATGCCCGAGATCGGCTCCGCCTCGAAGTTCAGCATCTGCAGTAATTCTTCGGCACTCAAACCATACGTGTTTCCCGAAGCCAGCGCGATCGTATGCGTCCACACATCGCCGGATAAAACGAAGACGCGCCCCGGCTTGCGACGATCGAAACCGATCGCCGTTTCCACAAGCGCGACGGGATCGTCGAGATGCGGACGCTCGCGCACGACGAAGACCGCCGGCTCGGCAGCGCGTGCCGAGGCGTAATCGGCCCGAATGAGCCGATCGCGCGTCACGACGATGATCGTTATGGAATTTGAGAACAGCATTACTTACTACAGGCTCTATGGAAGATCAAATCGAGTGCTCATTGCAATCGCAAATCAACGACGTAGAGGGAGCCCGCCCGCACGATGATCGCGGCGCTGGCCTTTTTCTTAGTCGTCACCGTCGTAGGAGCACCACTATCGGGATCGGGATCACCCGGGCTAGTTCGTTCCAACGTCGCTTTCACGACGCGAGGCCCTAGCACGGGTTTGTTAAATGCGTAACGGTAGGTCGGTGCGTCGGGTGTCTGCGTGAACTCCGCCACACCATCGGCGTCGATAGGCGGAACGACATGATCCGGAGCGAACAACCTCACTTGGATCGTCAGCGTCTCGCCGGTACCGGTCGTCGGCGCGACCCATTGGCCGCCGACCAGTTCCAGGATACTCCCCGAAATCGATTCGCCGTAGAAAGAATCGGCCGAAGTCGTCAGAGGGAGCGAAAAGCCGAGATCCTTCGAATAGGTATCGGGGCCGCCGAGCGCGTAGTCCGACCCAAGGCTCGCCACGGTGAGGCCGTTCGAGGTGTCGAAGGCAAAGGGATTTCCCCAACCGTCGCGCAGCATCGTCGCTCCGGCGGGCAAACGCATGTAAGGACCTCGCCAGCCTCGGGCGACCGTCACATCGGAGTCGTCCCCGGCGAGCGCGCCGCTATGAAAGTCCGCGAGGCCGTCCATCTTCATAAACAATTCGTCGATGCTCATCGGCAGCCGGCCTACGTCGGCCACGAAGCTGGGCGCCGAGGCATTCACGTCGGTCGTATTGGTCGGACGGCCCACGATCGCGGCTCGCAGCTCATCCAACGTCTTCTGCGTGGCATCGACGCGCGATTGCTTGCTCAACGGCTCGAGCGACTGCACGGCGACCGTCGTCAGCACCGCCAGGATGCTCAAGACGATAATCATCTCCAGCATCGTGAACGCGCTACGGCGCAGCCGCATGCCGGCGGTCGAAAGTCGCGAATTCAAAGTATGACGCATCGGCATTATTTCCACGACTTCAAGGGCAGGGCGATGTCATCGCCGAGCGTCAGCACGCCGGTCGTAGTGTTGGACGTGATATCTAAAGTCTTATTAGGGCCGGCCGACACGACATAAGCCGTGTTCATCAGCACGCCGCCGTGCGGAGTAGTCTGAATCGAAATCACGATCGGGCTTCCCCACGAGTCGGGCACCATGTAGTCCCCCTCTTGGCCGAAAGTCGTCGTGAAACCGAAGTCCTTCCATTTACGCGTGTCGTTTTTGTCGGTGGGATAACGAGCATCTTCCGGATTGGGATACTTCAACGTCTTGCTCATCAAGTACGGGCCGTTCCAACCGAGGCGCGTCGAAGCGTCGTAGTCGCCGATCGCCGCATAGCGCACGGTTACTGCCGGCGTGGCGTCGTACTGTCGCGGATTGACGAACAGGAAATGCAGCTGCGGCAAATACTTGAGCTGCTCCGTCGTGGTGCCGAGCGTGCTTGCGCGAGTCGTGTCGGGATAAGTAGGCGGAGTTCCGGGAATGGCATGCAAACGGGGCAAGCCCTGAAACCCGAGCGAGTCGGCCATGTCGTGCATATACCGATCGGCAATGACGTCGCGCAGTTCTTGCACCGAAACTTTGGCGACGGCGCTGCGCGTCTCCTCTTGCGTGTTCGTCATGCCCGGCACGACCAAGGCGGTGAGAATCGCGAGGATCGAAACGACCATCACGAGTTCTAAGAGCGTGAGTCCTCGGCGCTGGGCGAACGCTCGCGAAGCACCCCGAACGGGAACGTGTGTTGAGAATGAGTATCGCATATGGTTAGTCTCGATTTTCAAGCGGAGAATTTCGTACGAGTCTTCAAGCCAGAGCAACAAGCCTACCGGACTATCGATCCGTAAAGGCGTTGTTGTAGTTTTCCATGTTCCTTCGCGCGGTCGTGCCGTCGGGCATGAAGCAGCCGACGTATCGCGCCGGAAACGAGGTCGTCGCCGCGTTGGAAGGAACCATATACACACAGCAGACGCGAGCGTAGTAGTTGTTCGGGTCGGCGCACTGCATCAATGGAATCTGCATCATCACCGCTCCCTGAATCGTCGTCCCGCTGCCGAGCCCGAACACGATGTATTCGTTGCTGAGATCGCCGTCGCTGAATCGATTGACCTTAAAATCGGTGTCGAGAACCGTCGCCGAGTCCGGGGCCCCGACCTTCTTCAAAACCGCGACTTTTCCGGACGCGACCAGCTTCCGAGGCGTAAGGTTGTTGGCGCTCGGCGACATCGAAGTCGTCGCAATCGCTTCGTCTGAATCTCGAACGTTGTAGATCCCGGCGCTGTTCAAGCTTTCCAACTGCAACGCGGTCAACGAAGTGGGGACGATCAACACCGGGTTAGCCGCCCCTAGTGAAGGATGCAGACCGGCGTAAATAGTCCCTCCCGAAGTGTTGAGCAACGAATCCCAACCGTCGGGATGAGCATTGAGCCGTATTGCAAAAGTTTCCACCGAGCGATTCACATCGTCTATCACCGTGGCATTGATCGCGGCATTTGTCTGAAAGCCGAGACCTTGAACCAACGGCACGACCAAGCCCGAAAGCGCAACGAGAATCGCGACGACGACGACCAGTTCGATCAACGTCAACGCACGACGTCGGGGCTTGCCCGAAACGCGCTCCGTCGGTTGAAGTTTCATAAAACACACGGGTCGTAAGTGAAACGCTGCGGCAAAGGACTGACACTTCTCGAAGGAAACACGGCTCGAAGGCGACCTAACACGAAATCATTTTCCCGCCGGCTCTATCCTCTCGCACATGCAACATAATTGCAAGTGCAAGAAGATTGTCGCCGGCATGATGATTCTCTCTATGCTGAGATCAATTGGCTCCGTTGTTGAATGCTCGTACGTTATCACTCAGGCAAGTCCCGTCCGGCGCAAACGAACCGACGTATTGGGCAGGGAAGTAAGTCGCGGTCGTCGCGATTCCCGGAATCCGGAACACGATCAACATTCGGGAGTAGTATTTCGTCGGGTTCGCAGCTTGCACGATCGGAGCATCTTGCAGCGCCTTGCCGCGCAGTTCGCCCGGCTGGCCGACCCCGAACACGACGAACGAATCCGTCTTGCCGTAGTTGAACGGATTGAGATTGAAAGCCCGATCCGGAAACGTCGAACCGTGCGCAGTCCAGGGGGGCGTCGTCGCCGTGTTCCCGTAACCACCGAGCGGAATGAACAGGCCGGCGACATTGCTCCCTGTCGTGATCGAACTATACGCGGTTCCGCTATCGCTCGGCATGCCGGTCGGGTTGCTCGACGCACCAACCGACTCGGTGTTGTAATGCGCGCTGACGATCCCCATGTCGTTCAGGCTCTTCGCTTGGATCGCGGAAAGCGTGAGCGGATACAAAATCGGGAGCATCGGATCGGCAGTTGCCGTAGCGCCGCCGGTCTGAATACTCGGATGGAACTTGCTGTAGAAAGTCGTACTGGCAGAGCCGGTGAGCAGCCCGTCGTTGGCGCTCGGGAACTTGCCGTTATTCCGGCTCTCGAAGGTGCTGACCGCGCGGTTCATATCGGAGATGATCGACGCATCGACGGCCGAATTGGCTTGGCCTGTCATGCCGGCCAACTTCGGCAACACGACCGCCGCCAAGACCGACAAGATCGCGAGTACGACGACCAATTCAATCAACGTCAAAGCGCGCCGCACGCCCCTTTGCGAAGCGAGGGGAGAGAAAAAACGAAAAGACATAAAATAGATCCTTGAATCGAATAAATTCACTAGATTAAGAAACGTCGGGCGCAATTTCGCGGCGGCTTCTTGCGAGCGCAGCGAAACTACGCATGCACGACCTTGCTCGGGCACGAAGCCTAAGCGCCGCTCGATTGCGGCCGACGTGCAGACGACATCTAAGTGAGGGAAGCGAGCGAGCCCGCTCCCTAAACGATTCTCGGAGGACGCCGCAGCGGCGTGGAAAAAGCCGACTCCCACAAGGGATCGGCAAGACGAACAAGCGGTTGCACGAGCGCGTGCATAGCAACGCAACGCAACGGCTCGGCGGCAGGAAGGCTGATCGGCGTGTTGAACCATTCGGCAGTCGCACCGCCGGAGCAGCGCTGAGCCGCGAGATAACCGATCCAACGAACTTCGCTCTTCGGTTGCGAAGCAGCCGTGGCTTCTTTCTTCTTGGTGTCCGACTTCTCGACGACGGTTTTCTTCGGCGAGCGCGACGACTTGCTGCAGCAACCGCTCGACGACGCATCGCCGGCAGCGATCGGTCCCGCTACGAACGCCACGTAACTCGGAGGAACGACTCCGTTGCGCTCGGCCCAAAGCCTCTTCTCGACGTCGGTCATGCAACAGCACGACTTCCAACATTGCTCGGCCGTTCGGCAACCGCAGCGATGCGACTGGCAGGGAAATGGAGCCGCCGGTGATTCGTTCGACGAAGAGGCATGCGAAACGTCGGGCAACGGAATTCCCGTGCAGAGCACGAGATAAGCCGCCAGCGCAATACCGCCCACGATCCGCCGGCCTAGCGGTGTGCGATGTTGCGATGATCCGATCCTGCGCATCACGGAATAACCTAACTCGTTCGCTGGGCTGACCTGCGACCGAGCGTTCCGAAAACGGCACACGCACCGAATCGCAAGTCGTCAGTTTACGCCCCGCAACAGGCACGGTAAAGCAGTTGCTTCCCAAGCCCTGTGAAACCGAACATCGGCAATCCCTCGAAATTGCGGGAAACGGGACGAACCGAGATGACAAAAACCGGGCCGGTTGCGCAAGCAACCGGCCCGGAAGTTCGTCCATACGCGTTCGTAGCTGCAAATCCGCCATTAATTACGTGGATCGCGAGATACTTGGTAGTAACCGACGATGTCTTTTTCGGTCGTTTCCAATTCGTCGTCTTCGAGGGCGACCGTGCAAACGAAACGAGCCCGTTCGCTACGCTCGACTTCGACCCCGCTGATTTTGAAGATCGCTCCGACGCGGCAGTAAGTATTGTCCGGCGTGAAGGACTTCTTCTGCGGCGTCGACATCGGAGCTTCTTGGATCGTTTGGCCGATCATCGATGAGCGCGAACCGACACCGAACACGACGTAGCGCGCCGTCGGATCGGCATCGCGCAACGTTTGTAAGAAGCGGGCCGGAACCTTCGTGGTCGTCGTCGTGGTCGTCGTCCCGCCGCTTCCATCAGGGGCCGTGGTGGTAACGGGGAGGTTGAGGATCGCGAATTTCGTCGTCGTGTTTCCGGATACGGTGACCTTGTTCGAGGCGATCGTCGAGCCGCTCGGATAAGGATTCATCGTGGGATGAAAGCCTGCCGAATAGTCGGCCGCCGTAGGTGCCGCGGTAGGCGCAGACAACAACGGTTGAACAAACGCGATTCCCACCCGGTTGAGCGCACCGGCTTCATCCGCAGTGAGGGTAGCCGCCTTAACGAAGCCGCCGAAGGGGCCGTCTGCCGCATCATCGGTCGGCAAATAAGTCGGAAACGCACCATCCGCGCCGACGAGCGAATCGAAGTTGTCGGGATAGCTGATGAACGAGGCTTGATACATCTGAATCGCTTTGGAAAGTTCACCGGTTTGCGTCGCGTCGGTGGCTTTGTGAGCCCTGCGAAGCAAATTCGGTAGGAGCGGCGCGAGGATTCCTGCAACCGCCGCCAACACCGCCAACACCACCACAAGCTCCATCAAGGTCAAACCAGCCCGTTTGATCCGTCGCGATATGTTGCTCCAAGTCGCGCCCTGGTTGCCGCCGATACGAGTCGTCATCGAATGCCTCTTCTACACGCCGTTGCGATACTCCGCCCGAAGCGACGTTCGCTCCGGGGCCCTGGGAATTCGCAGCGGAAGGCAAAAGATATGCCCTGCCGGTAGAGGGCCTGATTCAACCGGTTTTATTACGGATTTGTGATCTAAAGTGCGTTAAATCTTAGTGTTACCAAAAAACGACCGGCGATTTTTTCATCGCCGGCGATGAAAAATGAGTCGCGCGGCCGGCCGGGATTCCGATTCCCAGCCGACCCTCGCTCAATGAATGAAGAATGAGGGGTTCTTCACACTGGTTATTTCAATAGGTGGGGTAGCGGTTGAAGCTTGGAGCAGTAGGCGGCAATGACAGGTTAGACACCTTTCGTCACCATCTTTAATGAGACAGTGTTTCAACTCGCTTGCGATTGTAAACGAATCGCCGGCAAGGTCAAGCATTTTGATTGATAAATTGTTTTACGAAGAGGTTTCGAGGAATATCAATCAAAGCAAAAACGAGCAAGTGGCAGCCGTTCAACTGTTGACGAGGCCCTGAAAATGGATAAGGTAGCATCATTCGATAACAAGTCTCATTAAGACACCGCCGCACATGCTACTCGCTTTCATTGCCTCGATCCTGCTCGCCGAACCAGCGGCTGAATGGCCTGGGTTCAGGGGAGACGGAACGAGCTTAGCGAGCGTTCATGAGCTGCCGTTGAAGTGGGACGGCAACAACGGCGTCGCTTGGCAAACCGAGCTCACCGGCTACGGACAATCGAGCCCTGTCGTTTGGGGCGACCGGATCTTCGTCACCTCGATTTCGGGCGAATCCAAAGAGCGTTGCCTCGTCGCTTGTTACGGATTGAAAGACGGCAAACGCTTGTGGCAGAAAGATTCCGCCGCCTCGATTCAGGTGAAGGATAGCGACTACGTGAGCCGTGCGGCTCCGACCCCGATCGTCGATGCCGAACGTGTCTACGCCTTTTTCGAAAGCGGCGATCTCCTGGCGTTCGATCATGCGGGGACGGAGCTCTGGCATCGTAACCTTGCCGGCGAATACGGCGAATACAAAGGCAACCACGGCCTCGGCGGTTCCTTGGCTCAAACCAGCGATGCGCTCTTTGCCGTCGTCGATCACGATGGTCCTTCCTATCTCTTGGCGGTCGCTAAAAAGACCGGCGTCAATCGCTGGAAGGTCGAGCGACCATCGAATATCTCTTGGAGCTCGCCGATCGTCGCGCTGGCGAACACCGGCGATCCCAAGGACGCGGAAGTCATCGTGAGCTCGAAGGGAAGCGTCGAAGCCTATAGCTTCGTCGACGGCACGACGCGCTGGTCGCTCCTAGGGCTCAAAGGCAACACGACCGCTTCGCCGACCGTAACCGAGAAGCACATCATCGTCGGCTCGAGCGACGTCGGGCAAAGCGTCGCCGTGCGCAGAGGGGGCAAAGGGAACTTGGCCGATTCCGAGGTCGCCTGGCGCTTGCAAGACGCCGCGGCCTCGTTCAGTTCTCCGTTGGCGTATCAAGGTCGCGCCTACTTCGTCAATAAATCCGGGGTCGCCACCTGCGTCGAAGAGGCGACGGGAAAACCCCTGTGGACACATCGAATCGGCTCGTGCTGGGCATCCCCCATCGGAGCCGCCGGACGGATATACTTCTTCGGAAAAGAAGGGGTCACGACGGTCGTGGCCGCTGCTCCGGAGTTTGAATCGCTCGCTGAAAACGCCCTGACGATCGAAGGCCGGCTCTACGGAGCGGCAGCGGTCCCCGGCGCGTTTGTTTTGCGTACAGGTCGGAAGCTCATCTGCGTCGGTAAGCCCTAAGCGGAAAGCTGGATGGTTCGTTTGCGTTTCGCATCTTCATTTTTCCGTTTTGCTTTCAGGATTTTAAGCTTTATGAAATGCCGCTCGTTGAATATCGGTAGAGACTTCCTAAATCGCTCCCTGCTCTCGATGGCCTTCGCCGCAGGCTCGTTCTCGATCGGCGGAACGCTCAGCGCCGCCGAAGCGGTCGCGGAGAAAAAGCCCACGGACAAGACATCGACCGCCACGACGGAAAAGCCGGCCGCCGAAACGAAGTCGGAGTTCCCTCTGCTGGCCGAGAAAATATCCAGCTTCGGCGCCGTTCGAGCCGGCGATTGGGTCTACGTCTACAGCGGGCACACGGGGGGCGCTCATAAGCATTCCAAGAAGAATCTGTCGTTGCATTTTCAACGTCTGAATCTGGCCGCTCCGAAAGCTTGGGAAGACCTTCCCGCCGGCCCTGGGCTGCAGAGCGTCGCGCTCGTTGCCTACGGCGATTCGATTTATCGCGTCGGCGGCATGTCTGCCCGCAACGAACCCGGCGCTCCCGACGATCTTGTTTCCGTTACCGATTTCTTTCGCTTCGATCCCGTCGCGAAGAGTTGGACCCCGCTGCAACCGCTTCCGATGGGCCGGTCGTCGCACGATGCGATCGTCGTCGGCTCGAAACTTTACGTCGTCGGTGGTTGGAACCTGACGGGCAGCGACCACGAATGGCAAAAAAAATCGCTCGTGCTCGATCTCGCGGCGAAAGACGCGAAGTGGCAAGAACTTCCCGAGCAACCGTTCGAGCGGCGCGCCATCGCGGTGGCGGAACTCAACGGTAAGATCTATGCACTCGGCGGCATGAACTCCGACGACGAGCCCTCGAACGACGTCCACTATTTCGACACCGCAACGAATGCTTGGTCCGCCGGCCCGACGCTTCCGGGCAACAAGATGAGCGGCTTCGGCACGTCGGCGATCACGGTCGACGGAAAGCTCTACGCCTCGGGCATGGAAGGAGGCGTTTATCGCTTGAGCGAAGACGGAAAGTCGTGGGACTCGATCGGTAATCTGAATCAACCGCGATTCTTCCATCGCTTCGTCAACGGCGGCGATCGCTCGTTGCTCGCCATCGCCGGCGCTTCGAAGAAGGGCCATCTCGATTCGATCGAACGGTTCTCCGTTTCCGGAAATGCGAAGTAACTCCTCGCATGACCTCCGAAGAGCCGCCACGCGCCGAAATGTCGCCGAAAGGTGAGACGCCCCCGATTAAGCTATTCCCTTCGGAAGAGCTTTTTCGGGGCGAGAAGATCGTTTGCATCGATCACGAAGGGGCGATCTATCGTCTGCAGATCACTTCGCGCGGCAAGCTGATCTTACAGAAGTAACCCTCGCAGAAGCGAACCGCAGCCTAATCGACCGTGGCCTCGCCGAGGACGCGGCGATAGGCGGCGCGAGCCGTTTCATAAGCCGCGGCTGCGGCTTCTTTTTCGCTGTCACGAGTCAGCTTCACTTTCTGTGCCCAGCACACATCGACGGCATCGAGACACCATTGAGCACTGCGCTTGCTGGCTCGAATCGGCTTGCCGTCGACCTCGACGAACACCGGGTTCGTGTGCGCGGCCGGGAACGTGCGCACCGCAATCCAACTAGATTGGCTCGGCATGTAATCGAACTCGACTTCGTGAACCTTTCCGTCGGCGACGATCGGCTTCGTCTGCACGGACTGGCCGTTGACGATCAACTCGATCGGCACGGTGCGCGTATCGCCGATCCGAGCCCGCTCGACATGCCAATAGGGCTTCTTATCGAGCGGTGTCTCTCGAATCTCTTTGCGCGGTGTTTCTTCCAACAGTGCCGCGGCATTCACACGAACCTTGAGCGACTTGCCGGCCGGAGTCTTCAGCACGCTCGCCCGACCTCCGTCGCCCGACTCTCCGACTCCCAGAGGCTTAGCGCCGTCGGCGGCAACGGTGAAATCGTACAGATGCGTCAGCCCGTCGCTGCAATAGCTCCGTCCGTCGCGAATGCCATCTGCCCAACGATCGTAGTCGAGCGGCTCGTTCGGGCGTAGCTTTACGTAAGCCCGCCCGAGCCCGACCCGATCGCCGTAGATGCAAGGGAAGTCGGTTTCGCCGCTGATGCGCGTCGTCATGCCGCAATTCAACGTGTGATACCAAATGTTCAACTCCCAAATCGCCGGCGTATCGACTGCGGAGATGAAGTCGCAAACGCCGTGCACGGTATCGACGATGTACTCGTTTGCACCGATGCCGTCGAACGGAGGCATTTCATACGTCGGCAGCGACGTTGCCGCGACCTTCAAACCCCAACCGCTATGCGAGTACCCGACGACTCCTCCTTGCTGCTTGCCCCATTGCAGAATCGGCAGATCCCAACTCGGCCATTCTTCGATGGTCGTCGTGTTCGGATAGTCGTCTTCCTTGAGTCGCAAGAGGCAAAGATGACCGGCGTGCGAGCTCGGAAAGCCGGAGACTTCGATATCGTAGCGCATCAGGTTGCCGGGCACCGAAAGCTTGCTCGGACGCCCCTCGAAGAATTGCTTCTGATAATACCAACACGGCCCCCAAGATAAGACGCAACCGACGTTCAGGTCTTCGCCGAGAATATGCCGCATCATGTGTTCCGGCTGAACTCCTTCGGCGGGCGATTCATAATGCGCGCAACCGGCGGCATGAATATGATGATCGCCGGAATACCAACCATAGTCGGTGAGCTTAATCCAGCGCTGCAAGCGAAACGATTCACGATGCTCGGCCGCGTCGGGAACCTCGATCGTCCGTTTGAGAATGCGATACTCAGGGCCGCGCGTGTAGAGAGCCTCGAACTTACCCGGCGGCAGCAGCACCGTCTCCCCGCTATGACGATAAATCTGGTCGTGAAAGAATAGATCGGGAGCAAGCCGTCGCGAGCGGGAAGGGTAGACTCGGCCGAGCGCATCGCGAAAGACGAACTGCCCGACGGTCGGCGTGCCGTCGTCGTCGAGAATGTCGAGACGTACGGGCACGGCGCGCTTGCAGTCGAACAAAATGTTCGCTTCGCTCCGGAAGCCGAGGTCTTGCGAGCCTTGCCCGACGTCGAAAGCCAGCTTCGCTTCGCGCTGCCCGGAGTCGCGGGAATATAACTCGACGATCCGATACTCGACCTTCAATCCTGACAGAGGGGCCAGCAGCGGCTGTTGCGTGTTGAGCGAAACATCGAGCCAGCGATTCTCGACATCTTGAGACGTAATCGTTTGTTCCGGACGTTTCGCTGAGGTCGACCTTTTATGCAACGGCATGGCATTGGGGCTGCTCACGGCCAGCGGAGCGGTAACGCCCGCCTCGTTGTTCACCTTGACCAAGAACACAGACCAGCCGTGCTGCAGGAGTTGCTTCGGCGCACTCCCGACGACGACCTTCACGCGACTCTCGGCATTGACCTCGACACCGCACAAGCAAAGCGGATCGAGAACTGCTTGCACTCCGGCCACCGCGCTCTGAGGGTTCGCCTCGGCGAGCGCGGCATCGAAAGCTTTCTTCTGCGACGGAGTAAGCGGAGCGCCCAACAATTCCAAAGCTTGCACGATGCGCGTCGCTTGGGCCTTCATCGGCTGCGGATCGATGTTGCTCGCCGTCGGCAGCACATCTTTTGCCGCAGCCAACTCAGAAACGAACCCGACGAACACGAATAGAAAGAACGAGCGCCAAGCCTTGCTCATCGGATGCTCCTCGCGCGGAAGTCGCGAATGGGGAACGGAAAACGTCGCCAGCCGTGCCGAACACGCAACGGCGATTGCTTATGATGCCGGTCCCGCACCGTTGAAGCAACAAAAATAGAATCGGCAGCCGATGACGTTCGCCGGCCCGTCGGCATTCGCTACCACAGCGGCGGGCCATCGGCCGCGACCACGTACCAGTAGATCACGAAATAATGGCAGACGCTCCCCGCGATCACGAAGAGATGCCACGCGGCGTGAAAGAATCGCATCCGGGTATCAAGCAATAAGAACAGCAAGCCGAACGTGTAGCACAGCCCGCCACCGACGAAGAGGACGATGGCCTGCGTCGGCAGAACTTCCCAAGCCGATCGAATACCGAGAATCGGCATCCAGCCGAGCACGACATACAGCGTCGTACTAATGGCCTCGATTCGATGCCGAAACAACACCTTCGACGTGAAGCCGACGATCGCCACGATCCACATTGCGATGAACAGAATCCAAAGCTTGCCGCCGTGCAGATGCACGAGCGCCATCGGGGTGTAGCTCCCGACGATCAGCAAATAGATAAACGCTTGATCTAAGACCCGAAACAACGTCCGGAGCTTCGGCTGTTCGAAAAAGTGCGATAACGTCGACGCCGCGTAGACGGCCACCAAAGAGGCGGCATAGATCGTGCAGCCGACGACGCGCACCCATTGCCCCGTCTCCATGGCGCGCGCGATCAACACCGCTCCGCCGACGAAACACAACACCAGGCCGATGCCATGCGTGAGGCTGTTGAGCCATTCTTCGTTCCGCACTTCGGCGTCGGAAGGTTCTTGCCGACGATCCGAAGTCATCGAGGTCGTCATGGTGGTTCGGCAAAAGGAAAGGCCAGGATCGTTCTAAGGGCAATGGTATCAGGTTCCGAAGCTGCGCGAACCGGTTTCGTTTCTTGCCGGCAAACGCATCGCGAGAGAAAGGGGAAATAAGCCGGCCGATCAAGGCGAATCGTTTGATAAACTATCGACTCCGGTATTACGATTCATGCCTGCTTCTTCGACTTGGTTTACTCGTAGCGGACGAATGCATGCGGCGCGTCTTGGCTCAACATCGCTGCCCCGGTTGCGAGATTCGCAAGGCGCTCTGCTTTTGCGCTGCGATTCCGCGCATCGAATTGAAAATCCGCGTCTTCGTGTTGATGCACACGGCCGAGGAAGTTCTCACCACGAACACCGCTCGGCTAACCGCCAAAGCGCTCGTGAACAGCGAAATCCGAATCCGAGGCCGGAAGAACGAGCGTATGTCGACCGTAGGGCTCGTGGAGCCGAAGCGCACTTCGCTGCTGCTGTACCCGAGCCCTTATGCCGAGGAACTAAGTGCGGAATTCGTCGCACGGCTCGCTGAGCCGGTGAACTTGATCGTGCCCGATGGAAGCTGGCGGCAAACGCAGAAGATGGTCCGTCGCGAGGAAGTGTTTCACGATCTCCGTCATGTGAAACTACCCCCGGGCCCGCCGACGGAATACAAGCTGCGCATCCAACCGGAAGAACATGGCTTATGCACGCTCGAAGCCATCGCGCGGAGCCTCGGCATCTTGGAAAGCCCTGCAGCCCAATCGCAACTCGAAGCGCTACTGCGCGTGATGGTCGACCGGACTCTCTGGTCGCGTGGTTCGATGGCGCCGGAGCTTCATGCTTCGGCGAACATTCCGCGCGGCGCATTCTCCAATGAGCCATCCGCTGCGGGCCGCGATGCCGAATCGGACTAGCGACGATGCGAAAGATTTTTCGAGCGCCGGTAGCCGTGAGGTACGTTTAGATGGCTCACCTGCTCAATCGATTCCATCCAGCTTCATAAAGTGAGAATGCAGTGACGATCTACGCCTATCCCAGCTTGCAAGACGTCGGACGGCTCGAACACAAAGCGGGCGGCACCTCCAGCCCCGGCATGACGCTCAAGGATTGGTTTGCCGGGCAAGTCATCGCAGCGATGGTCGCGAGCGACTCTTCCTTCGCCGGCATGCGCGACAAGAACGGCCAACATTGCGAGATCGACAAAGCGAAGCTCAACAACATGGCGAAGAATTCGTATCAAGCCGCCGAAGCGATGATGCACGCTCGTGCGGCGACGAAGGATGTCGACTCGCACGAACGTCCACCGGCGCGGACGCACTAAACGGCGACCGGCTTCACACGCTGGCTGCGGCGATCGACGACGTAGATCGGCGTCGCACGAGTCACGTTATAGCGTTTCATCTCATCCGGCGGGCTCTTGCGAAACGCTTCCGCCACGGCCACGGCCTGCGCTTCCGAAGGGCTCGTAAACGGAACCGCCACGGCGGAAAACGGATCTACCGTACGACCGTCGGGCGGATAGAGAGGGTTCGAACCGAGAATCGCGCCTTCGGGCATTTCATCCCAAGCGATTCCTTCTTCGAGCGGCTGCGCGGCTTCTTTCGAACCGAGTAGAACGTATTCGGTAATCCAACGAGGCGTTTCGATGATGTTCGAGACGACGAGAGCGAGATACATAGCGCACCTGGGTCGGGCTTGCGTGGTGGTGAAATCCTCACAACCCTAGCTCACGATTGACCCCCGAATGGAGCGCCGAACGGTTTGTTTCCCCCTCATTTCGGCTCTTTTTCGCGTACGAACGTCAGAATCTGACAATCGGCCGCCGGCGTCGTAAAGTCGCTCGGACGCTGGCCTCCTTCTTCGCGATACCGAATTCGCAGCTTGTCGCCTTGGAATTCGTAGATCGCAAAGACGGGAGCGGCGCCGTCGCCGGTCAAGGTGACATCGAACAGCTTCGGCGTTTGCTTATCGTCGAGAGCGTAGCTGCCCGAAAGTTGAAACGCGGGAGCCCCTTTATTGAGGAGCGCGAAGTTCATCTTGCCGTCTTCGAACTTCAAACGAATGGTTTGTTCGTCGCTTTGAATCAGCTCGAACTTCTTGTCGGACGAATCAAACGTCCATGAGCCGACGATGCGCTCGGCATCGGTCTTATTCTTTTCTACGGCGGCTTTCTCTTCCGCCGCATAAACAAGACACGCGGTCAGTGCAGTCCAGACCGCGACCGTGAATCGTAGTCGATGCATCTTCGATCTCCCTATTGCTTGCGAAGGGCTGCCGCCGGCTCAGAGTAAAGCATTCTAGCCGCATCGCACAAGCTTAGAACAATTCAACGATCGATCGCCCTTCGACGAGTCGATAAGGACGTCCCAATGGGTCGCGAAGTTCGGATTCGGGCGAAATGCCGAGGCCGTGGTGAATCGTCGCGAGAATGTCTTCGGGGCTCACCGGTTTATCGACCGGATACGCCGCATGCGCATCGCTGGCGCCATGAATGTTGCCGCCCCGAACACCCCCGCCGGCGAATACGGCCGACTGGCAAGCGCCCCAATGATCGCGGCCGCCGTGCTTGTTGATCTTCGGCGTGCGTCCGAACTCACCGTACATCGCGACCAAGGTTTCATCGAGCAAGCCCCGATTGCCGAGATCTTCGAGCAGCGCGGAGTACGCTAGATCGAGCGGCGGCAAGCAATACTTTTCCTTGAGCATTTGGTAGCCGCTGATTTTGCCCAGGGCACCGGTGCCGCCGTGGTTGTCCCAAACATTGGCGACATCTCCTTTCGGCGTGATGTAGTCCCAAACGATCGTGACTAAGCGCACGCCCGACTCGACGAGCCGCCGCGCCAGCAGAAACGACTCGCCGTATTCATTGCGCCCATAGCGATCGCGCAGCTTGTCCGACTCGCGCCCCAGATCGAAAGATTGCTTTGCGCCACCGCCGGTGAGCATGCGCGCCGCCTGTTCGCGAAACAACGAGAGGTTGGAATTCGTGCGGCGCACCTCGTCGTCGAGAGCTCGTTGCGAAGATTCGATTTGCGCCAGCAGCGAAAACCGATCGTCGAGCCGCGCCTGATCGAGGCCCGACGGCAACTCAAAGCTATGCATCGGCGGGGCTTTTACCTCGCCCGGCGATTGCATCTCCAGCGGATCATGGGCCGAGCCGAGAAAGCCGGCATGCGTGCCGGAATAAACGACTCCGTCGTGCCCGATCGGCCGAGGCAGAGTTACCGTCGAGGGAAGCGTCCCCGGCTTCGAGAAATGAGAAACGACGGATCCGATGCACGGAAAGTCAAGACGCCTCCGCTGTCGTAGCGCCCCCTGTAATGTCGGATCGTCGCGACCCGTGAGCGTATGGTAAACGCTATGCACGTGGTCGTTGCTCGGGTGCGTGAGCGCGCGAACGATCGCCATCTTGTCCGCCTGGCGCGCCGTCAGCGGCAACTGATCGCTGAAGCTCATGCCGGGCACGACGGTCTCAAGCGGCTTAAACTCGCTCCGAATACCGTCCGGAGCGTCGGGCTTCATGTCCCACATGTCTTGCTGAGGGGGCCCGCCCCAGAGATAGATGAGGATGCACGCTTTCGCTTTGCCGCCTCGTCCGCTCGTCGCTGCGATGCGCGACCGATCGACCTCGGCGGCGCGGGCCGCTTCGCCTTGCAGCAGCCGCGGCAAAGTAAGGCCGGTGCCGCCGAGCATGCCGAGACGAAGCATGAAATCTCGCCGAGCACTTACGGACTTCGTCGGGAATCCGGCGGGCAAACTACGCATAAGCAATCTCCTATGATTTTGCTTACTTTAGAAGAGTCGCCGCCCGATGGCAACCTTTTTCACGATCCTGACAACACATCGCCGACAAAGAAGCCGGCGGCGCTCAATGTCGGCGGCGGCGATGGAAGACGATCGCGAACAGCAGCAAAACGACCACCACACCGGCGAGCAGATATTCGTTTTGCAAGACCTCGAGGTATTCGATCATGTTTTCATTCGACGTAGAAAGGATGCTCGATCATGACGAGCATCTTTACCACGCGCTGCCGGCCTGCGGCTAGAACAACTCGTGGATCGGCCGGCCGTTGTTCTGGACGATCGGATGCGGTCGCCCGCTATTGTCGAGATACGTGGCGTCGAGCGGAACGTCCATATAGCGGTAGATCGTGGCGGCCAGATCGCCCGGCGTTACGGCCCGATCTTTAATCGCGCCGCCGTCGACATCCGATGCACCGATGACTTGCCCATGCCGCAATCCGCCCCCTGCCAACGCCATCGACATGACGGCCGGCCAGTGGTTGCGACCGTCGATCCCTTGTCGGCCGATGATCGGTTCGCGGCCGAACTCCCCCATCGCGATGACGAGCACGTCGTCCAGCAATCCGCGTTCGTCCAGATCGGCGACGAGCGTGCTCAGCGCATGATCGAAGATCGGCAACATCGGCTTCAGCCCGCTTTGGATGCCGCCATAGGGCGGAATGTTGTCGCCGTGGTGGTCCCAACTGGCGCCGCCGGAATGGTTCATCCCGATCGTGACGAAACTGACTCCCGCCTCGACCAATCGCCGCGCTAGCAAAGCCTGTTGGCCCCAGAGATGCTTCCCGTAACGCTCGCGGCTTGCAGCAGGCTCCAGCGAAAGATCGAACGCGGCCTGCGCTTGCTTTCCGGTCACCATCTCGACGGCCTGACTCTGATACGCACCCAGGGCTTGCAGAGCGCCGTCTTGATCGAGCCCCATGCGCACGCGATCGAAATACCGTAGGAGGTCGAGCCGCTCACCCAACCGCTTCACCGACAGTCCTTCGGGGAGTTGAAACAGACTGTTGCTTCCGGTCATCGTGCCGGTGTCGACGCCGTCGATCGTCAGGATCGGCAGCTTGGCGGCATTCTCGGCGATGAAGGGGTCGTAGCGTTTCCCTAAGTACCCGGCGAACGCGAGATGTTTCCTCGGCGAAGACACCGCCGCGACATAAGGCGGCATCGCAGGATGATTGGGGCCGCGCAGCTTGGCGATGACCGAACCGATCGCCGGATGTTTCGCATCGACGGTTTGAGATTCTAGATTACCGGTCTGAAATACGCGGTTCGGATTATGGTTGCTCGATTGCGCGTTGACCGAACGAATGAGCGTGAACTTATCGAGCATCGCCGCCTGCTTCGGCAGGTGCTCGCAGATCTGCACGCCGGGCAACTTCGTCGCGATCGGAGCAAATGGTCCCCGGTTCTCCAAACGCCGGTCGGGCTTCATGTCCCAGGTGTCGATATGGCTCGGGCCGCCGGACATCCAGACGAGAATGACGCTCTTCGCACCCTGCGCCTTACGGCCGGTTTCGTTCGCCCCGGCTCGCGCTCGAAGCAACTCCGGCAAGCTCAACCCGGCGATGCCGGCGAGCCCTGCCTTGAGCATTCCTCGGCGATCGACGACGGCGAGCCCCTCACGGTCGGAACCGTAATAGTTCTGAAAGGCGTGCTGAGAGTGGAGAGTGTGTGCCGCTGTTTGAATTTCGAGGGCCATAGATCGACCTCAAGCAGCAAAGTTTAGAGGAGTCGCACAAGCCGCGAACCCAAACCTATCAGCGATCGCTGATGCTTGCAATACCTTAAGGAATCGACCAACTTCGAGAGAAAGTAGACTTTATCCCGGCGGCAAACGGGGAACGGGCTTCACCAGCGGGTGCTGCTCATGGCGGCCGCCGACGAACACGGCGACCCATTCGCCTAAGCGCCGGCCTAAGATCCGGCAGGCGGCTCGGCAATCCTCGCTACGCGGCTCGCGAGCCGTAATCGCTCCGTAGTGGAGCGTCGTCAACTTGCCTGCGTAATCGGTGACGCCGAAGACAAGGAAGCCGAAATTCATCAACACCGTGAGCAACGATTGACAGGCAAGCTCTTGCCCGCCGCCCCAACCACCGGCCGACGAGAACGCGCAGCCGATCTTGCCGTCGACCTTCATCCAATGCGGGCCCAACGTTTCGTCCCAGAAGCGTTTCATCTTCCAAGAAAGGATTCCCATGTTCGTCGGGCTACCGAGCGCAAGCCCATCGCACCAGAGGACATCTTCGGCCACGGCTTCCTCGACCGAACGGACCCGAACTTCGATCTCGGGAACTTCTCGCACCCCTTCGGCAACGAGCGCCGCCATCTGAGCCGTGTTTCCACTCGCGGAATCGTAGAGGACAAGGACTTTGTTCATCGGAGGAGCGTGGCTTTCGGAAAGAGGGGAACAGCAAGTCGTCATTACCATTCAACAGCCGAGGGCCTCGACCGAGGACCTTGACTTCCTGGCGGCCGGCAATGTCGGTGAGTCCGAGGAATATGATCCGAATTTCAAGCTCGCTTCGCTAGTGGGGCCGGGGCGGCTTTACCGAGCCGATCGACGCATGCTCCATCTTGCAGCAAAGCGTCGGCCGGTTGCACCTGGGTGCCGTGACTGCCAGAATCACTCCGATCGGCCTAAGCGAATAAGACATTACGCCCAGCCGTTCGACGACCGCATGTCTCCCCCTCCTGCTGATTTCCGGGATACACCAAATGCTCGCAACCATCCTCGGTTTCAATTTGTCGTCGTTCTTTCATCGCGCGCGAGTTGCATTGGTCGAGTCAACCGGGGTTTCACTCGTTGTCGTCGCCGTGTTGACATGTGCCGGGGTAGCCCCTGCCGCAGCGGTGGAAGCAGTGAAAATCGACGCCAAAGACGGCGGCTACAGCGTGACCACCGAGGTTTATACCGCCCGCTTGGATCCGAACGCAGTGTTGACTTCGCTTGTGATCGGTGGAGTCGAGTTCATCGCACCTCCCGCCGAGACGCGTGATCAAGACGGCAAGAAAGCGCCGGCTCCCGGGCTCTTCGCCTGCCCGACGGGGCAGTGGTATCATCGCCATGCTCCGCCGAAATTCCGCACTCGGCGCGACAACACTCTCGAGGCCGAGGGAGCCGGCTGGAAGTTGGCCTACACCTTTCAAGCGGATGCCGTCGAGCTCGCGTTCGAAGGAGTACCTGAAGGGGGCCGCGGCTTCACGTCGGGCTATCCCTCCGATGATCTCGCGATCAGCCTCGCGCACGATCTCGATCGGGCTTGCGATCCGGAAAATCAGGGTGAGTTCGGCTGGCCGGTCAAACGGAAACATGAGCCGGGCAATTACGTCATCTTGGCGAAGAACGGCGCGGGCCTGATCGCCGAAGGGGCTGCGCGCATCCAAGCGATCGAAGACAAGAACCGAATTCTTTCCGCACCGCATCGCCTCGACCTGCTCGTGTTCAACACGGCTGAGAAGCGTTCCGGACCGGTGCGTCATCGATTGCGCATGTTTCGTACGCCGTCGCTCGCGCATTCGGTGACGATGGAAATTCAGTCGCCGAATCAGGGGCACCTGTTTTCTCAGGTCGATGAGGTTGTGTTTCCGGTAAAGGTCAACGTTCTTTACGGCCGAACCTTCAAGGGAGCCGTTGCGTTCAAGGGTGCGCCTTATGTTTGGAAGCAGCCCGAACTAGTCGCAGAAGCATCGGCCGAGGTATCGGGAAGCAGCCCGTTTACGACCGTAGCACTGAAGATTCGCCCGCCGAAGCCGGGGCACTACACCGGCCGCGTAAGCATCAGCGAAGAAGGGAAGCCGGCCTACAGCCAACGGATCGGCTTCGTGTTTCAGCCGGAGCGCATCGCGCCGGTCGTGCCACCCGCCGACTTCGATTCGTTCTGGGACACCACGCTGGCGGAGCTCGATAAGACTCCGCTCGACATGACGCTTGAAGAGCGTACGGACCTCGAATCGGCCGTCGGTCGGGTCTACAAAGTGAAGTACCGTTCCTGGGGCGGGCGTTGGGCTTGGGCTTGGCTCTACGTGCCGAAAGGCGAAAAGAAGGTCGCAGCTCAGGTCGTTCTACCTCCGGTGAGTGTGTATCAACCGCCACCGCCACGCCTCGCCGACGGTGCGCTGCGTATTATGGTCGCCATTCACGGCGGCGACGTGAAAGACCATCCGGCCAAGCCCGATTTCGACTACATGCGAACCGGCATCACGTCGCGTGAGACGTACATGATGCGCTATAGCTATTGCTGTCTCGTCCGCTGCTTCGACATCATCAAGCAACATGAAAAATGCAACGGTGAGATCGAAGTCTCCGGTAGTAGCCAAGGAGCGGGCTTGTCTCTCGTCCTCACCGGTTTGCGCAACGCAAAATCGGCGCAGGGTGTTGCGGTCGCATTGTGCCGCATCGATTGGACCGTGCTAGGCTACGCCGAATGGGGACCGCGCGCTCCGGCCGGTGCCGACCCAAAACAAGTGGCCGAGGTCGTGCGCTACTACGATCCGGCCTGCTTCGCTCATCGCATCCGAACGCCGCTGCAATTGGCGACCGGCTTGTTCGACTTCTGTGCTCCTGCCGAAGGGATCTTCACCGCAATCAATGCCTTGCCCAAGGAGACGCGCTGCAAGATCTTCATCGATCCCTACGGCGGCCACTTCACGCTCGACTTAACAGGCTACGGCTCGGGAGTCGGCGTCGTCGAAGTTCCGCGCTGGCAGGGGACCGCCGCCGAGAACAAACTAGGGCCGTAAAACGAATCGGCTCTTCTCATGTAATCGACCTGTCCCGTCAATCTTGCGAGGGAAACCAGAGATCGAACGTGAGCCAGAGCAAGACCATGTACCCGGAAAAGAGCACAAGCAGCAGCGTCAGGATTTTGAATAGCTTTTCGCTCATCTTTCAACCCCAGCCGCAAGATCAAGATCGGAAGAAGCAACCGCTCTTCTTCGGTTATATCGCTCGCAGCGCAGGCCTTCATCTAAACCGATCGAACCTTACGGACTTGGAATGGAGCTGCCGTTTATCGAGAATCAGCGAGCAATTCCTGATCGGCGGCGAACGAATCGTCGGCCGGCGACTTGAGCCGAGGTTTGCCCATTTTTGAATCGAAGTCGCGGGGCCGCCGGCTTATCTTATTGGTTTCCCACCCGACCGGCCGCAGTCCCCACAGGCATCCCCGCGCTATGATTTCGATGCGTCACGTGATTCTAGCCGCGACGTTGCTCGTCGCCGTACAAGCGACGGGCGGTGCCGCCGAACCCGCTGCGAACGCAAACGCCCAGGCCCCGTTCGGCTTGACCAAACGCACACCTCTCACGACCTCGAACTTCCGCGGCAGGCCCGAGCCGCCGCCGCTGTATCGGGCCGAGCGGCTTTACCCGCAGCTGGGCTTCGAGAAGACGACCGTCATTTCGTCGGCTCCCGGCACCGATCGATTCTTCGTCGGCGAACAGTCCGGAAAGATCTATTCGCTCCCCGGCGACCGCAACGCGACCAAAGCCGACTTGTTTCTCGACACTTCGGCGCTCGTCGAACACTTGAACAAGACACGTAAGCTGAAGCTCGGCTATCAGGCGTTGTACGGACTCACGTTCGATCCCGACTTTGCCAAGAACCGCTATTGCTACGTTTGCTATGTGGTCGGCGATGGAAGCGTGCGCGGCCCTGCGCCGGATGGCACGCGCGTCTCCCGTTTGCGTGTGACTGCTGCCGAGCCGCCGCAATGCGAGCTGGATAGTGAAGAGCTGATCATCTCGTGGCGACAAGGAGGCCACAACGGCGGCTGCTTGAAATTCGGGCCCGACGGCTGCTTGTATATTTCCTCCGGCGACGGCGGCGAAGCGTTCCCGCCCGATGGCCTGAACTCCGGCCAAGACATGACGACGCTCTTGGCGAAGATCATGCGCATCGACGTGCGCCGAGCCGAGCAAGGGCGAGCGTATGCGATTCCGGCCGACAATCCGTTCGTCAACGTCGACAAGACTCGGCCCGAGACCTGGGCCTACGGGCTGCGTAACCCGTGGAAGATGAGCTTCGATCGCTCGACCGGCGACTTATGGGTCGGCGATGTCGGCTGGGAATTGTGGGAACTGATCTATCGAGTCAACCGAGGCGACAACTTCGGCTGGAGCATCGTCGAAGGGAGCCAGCAAGTCCACACCGAACGGCTGCGCGGCCCGACGCCGATCGTGCCGCCGACGATGGAGATTCCGCATACGGAAGGGGCTTCGATCACCGGCGGCTTCGTCTATCGAGGCAAGAAGTTTCCGGAACTCGTCGGCACGTACGTGTTCGGCGATTGGGAAACGCGCCGCATCTGGGGGGCGAAGATCGACGGCACGAAACTCGGAGAGCGGTTCGAACTGATCGACCCGACGGTGCGGATCGTCGACTTCGCCGAAGATCATGCCGGCGAGTTGTATCTGCTCGATCACGAAAGCGGAGCGATCTTCGGCCTAACGCGCAACACCGTGACGGCCGACACCAACAAGTTTCCGCGCAAGCTCAGCGAGACCGGCTTGTTTAAGTCGGTTGCCGCACATGAGCCGGCAGCCGGAGTGCTGCCGTTTTCGATCAACACCGAGCAGTTCAGCGACAACGCCGCGGCGGAGCGCTTCATCGGCGTGCCGGGGAACGAGCCGATCCAGTTGCACGCCAAAGCCAAAGGGGTGCCGGGCTCGCAATTCAGCCGCGCCACCGATTACCAGCCGAATACGGTGCTGTTGAAAACACTATCGCTCGATTGCGTGCAAGACCAAGCGACCAACCGCCGACGCATCGAAACGCAAGCATTGCA
>JAIOPP010000157.1 GCA_021413845.1 Planctomycetia bacterium
TCTCCAATTCCGCTTCCCGTAACTTCTGAATGATCTGCTCGACCTGCAAACGCTTCGTGCCCATGATCCCCTCCCTTTTTCAAGTGATGGTCGTCAGTCTACGACTGACGACCGGACTCGTTTAAGGGGGGCAGGTCAATCCCGGCAGTGGATTTGACGAAAGGGCAGACGGTTGTTTTTAAGACCCCTCACTTACCGGATATGGTCCGTGATCGACATTTTCGGATCGTCGACGCGTTAATGGCTACTACCGCAGCGCCCACCTACTTCCCCCATGCCGTGTTTGGCATCGGCAGTGCGTATGTCGACGGCGGTGTTTGGGCCAATAACCCGACGATGGTAGCGGTTGCCGAGGCATTGCGTATTAGTAACGAGTGTCACCGCCCTGGAGTTGACAACGCCATCGAGCTGAGCGCGATCAAGGTCTTATCCATCGGGACTGGCCGAGCACAGTATTTTGCTGAGCCTCCGACAGGGGGCGCTGGAATTGCTTGGTGGTTGGCTCCATTGCTCGAACTCGTTTCGGTATCGCAGGCGCAGGGAGTGCATTTCCAAGCTAAGCACATCCTAAATAGTCGCTATCACCGAATCGACTTCGACATCCCCAACGATTCGTGGAAGCTCGACCGCGTATCAGTTGTCGACCAATTGATTCATCTTGGCACTGCAAAATCGGCGGAACAAGTCGCGCAACTCCAGGTTCCATTTTTTGAGACTTCGATCATTCGCTATCAGCCGTTCGACGATCCCGTTCGTGGACCCGCCGTTGCGAGCTGACGAGGGGGGCTATGTCTATCCCACGTGCTGAACCGCGCGAACGCGCGGATGACGATCTTCGGCGAGCCACGTCGATCTGAATCCTTGGGCTCTGCTCAGCAGCGTCGCGATCTCGGCCATCGGCATCCTTCTCGCGGGCTGATCGCGGATCAACGTTCCGCGAAGTACGGTTCGAAGCGGCTCGGGGACCTGAACGGTGAAGGTTTCGGCATTCAAAGTTCGAACTTGCCGGATCGCCTCTCCAATGGTTTTGCAGTCGATCGTGGGGCGGCCCGTCATCCATTCGGGAACTTCCGGAGGCAAGGTCTCGATCGCGGTCATTGCGATTACTTGCGTGTCTCGCGGGAACGTCAACTTGCTTGCCGCTACGAGAGCGGCTTTACTGCAGAAGGAAGCAACTGCGCAAGATGTTGAAGCAACGGGAGACGCCTTTATTTCTTCACCCCAGCTACCCGTTGCGGGCGACATAGTCGGCGAGCTGTTTGCGTGCGGAGGTTGTCGGCTCCTCCGGCTTTGCTGGTTCCGCGGTTGTGGCCTCGGTGGCCGGTTCGCTCGTGCCTGCTTGCGTCGCAGAGGGAGACTTCATGTCCCAGGCGTAAGCGGTGAACTCCTTCCCGTGTTCGCCGCGGAGGTTCGCTCCGGTGCCCGCCCCGCACTTCTGAGCCTCTTAGTGACACTCCCGACTGTCAGCGGAGGCGGCGGGAATCGAACCCGCAGCCTCATTCGGCTTCTTATACTTGGCCGAATCGAACGAAAGTTCTTAATGCTGCCGCTCTTGCGCCAGAACGTTTTTAGTCGGAAAGGCTTCCGCATTGCGCGAGGTATATGGTCATGTACCCGCCAGCCCGCGAGAACGCTTGCCGTTCATTTGCGTTAAGCAGCGGGTACGTAGGTTCGAGTTCGGAATGGGAAGGTGACAAGACGGACGACAACTTTATAGAGTCCCCAGTGTACGCAGTAGCGATTGCAGTAGCATCGCGCGAGTTGACCCGACATGAATCACCGGCGTCGAGCGTCGGTGCGACGAACTATTCGGCGCGTCCGAGGCCGAATGAGAAGTTGCAAAGCGTAGTAGGTGGCGGCGTTGAAGAGGACGATGAACATGGCGGTGGATCCTTTCATACAAGTACGTCGGAAATCAAACTCGTGCAGAGAAAGTACGCGGCGATTTAAATAATCTGACGCCGATAATTGTTAGGGACGTTCGTTTTCGGCGAGCGCGCCGGTCGGTGCGAGACTCAGCCGTTGCACCGTCCGTTGACTATCGAGGTATTGCAGGCAATGAATCCGTCTCTGACGATCGGCAAGTAGACAAGCGTCGAAGCCTTCGCCGTTCGAACTAGCCGGCGTAACCGAGATGACGCGCTTTCCGTCGGCGTTAAGTTCGTCGCGCGCTGTTATGGAGCGGCGTAGCCACGGCCGATCCGTCGCCGCGTCGTCCAAGTCGTCGAGTGCAAGGTAGCGTCGAAACAAGTCGAATTCGCCGAGTTGAAGCATTCCTGCCACAACGTCGACGACACGTGAGTGATCGACCCCCTGAACCAAGAAGCATTCGTCCGCCGTAAGTGCCGTGCGATTGAGGCCTAGCGGGTCAGTCGCCGCTCGAAAGCTCAAAGAGCGTCGCGCATGAGCGGCGAAGTCGATCAAGCCAGGCGTGCGCGGATCGAACTCGGAACTGCCGCCGTACGGGAACCCGGCGGGGACGTCGATGGCGGGATCGAGCGCGAGGAGCGTTTCCACCCGACCGTATCGAGCAGCCAGCCGATCGGCGACATACGCACCAAAACTGTGGCCGACGATATTAAGTCGCGAGCCGTCGATGCGTCGATCGACTAAGCTTTGGTAGACCCAAGCGGCCACGGTGTCGATATGGTTTTCGGCCTGGGCCCAAGCTCCAAAACGACTTTTTGCGGCGTCACTCCAATCCAAGAGAAGGACTTGCGTTTCGGGCGTTGCGGCGGCCAATGTGTCTGCGAGCGGACGCATCCGCTCGGGACCGGAGTTGTTGCCGTGAATGACGAGCCAAATTCGTCCATCGGCAAGAAGCGGTCGGGCATCAAGAGAGTGAATGTTGATCTCTTGCCCCGAGGCGAGTCGCCCGTCGGCAATGGCATGTACCTCGTCCATCGCACGCGCTGCCGAGACAAACAACGCGCCTGCTCCGGCATGAACGCAGGTCAAGATGCAGAATAGAGCGGTCATCGCACGGAGACGGCACGCGGCAAACGTTGCACAGAAAAACGTCGTCAGGCTGAATTGCGAGGCTCTCATCGTTCGTTCCTCTTTCGGTGTGATCTACTCGGTGTATCCGTATGAGAGTACGAGCCAAGCCTGCGAAACCTGACGTGTGCAAACGAAAAAAACGCGAGGTGGGAAGCCTCGCGTTCGACGTCCTTTTGGACGAAATGGGATACCGCTTATCAATTCGACTTACGGCTTCACGCCCTGCGGAACTTGCCCGCAACCGCAATCCGCTTCGAAGGACGTCGGTGCAATCTGCGGCAAGTACATCTTCAGCGCGAGTTCGCTGCAACGTTGGTCGAACTCGACTTGCCGCGGCGCCGGAACCGAACCCACGGCAAGATATCGCTGCGCAAGCGCTTGGAAGATGTTTCCTGCTTCGACTTCGGCCGCCGCCAAGGTCAGCAGGTAGTACGGCCGCGCTTGGGCGTCGTGCATCTGCGCCAGGTCGACGGCCCGGCGCGCGTGGAGCAGCGCTTTATCAGTGTCGCGCCGTTTAACATCGGGACAGGTGGCGTAGATCCACGCCACTTCATTATGGGCCTCCGCGTGGTTTGCGTCGGCGGCGAGAACTTTCTCGAACTGGACGACGGCTTCGCCATGCAGACCCGTGGCCGCCAGAGCCTTCCCGCGGTTGAGATGCTGTTGCCGGAGCCCGAGCGACGCCTTCGCGGGCTCGAGCACCTGACCGGCGGTAATACCGGTGAAATCAAGGGCCCGCGCTGAACCGGCCGACGACAAGCTCGATGCCACAAGAACGAGCAAGGTAAGGCGAAACGACCCATTCAGTAGTAAAGCGAAAGCGTTCATGACAGGCTCCTTCAGATTACGGAAAAAAGGGAATGGTTGCGGACAACGAACATTACGGATCGAAGGAGCAGTTCCTGACGCAACTTTTCCTTGAGGCGCAAACTAACGAGCGTGCGACTCGGTGTCGCACGCTCGTTAGTTTGTACAGACCAAGCGAAGCGCGAGCAGCGTCATTCCCAGCTACGCGGCCCACCAGAACGATGCACAAAACGAACGGCTGCGAGCCGACATGGTAAAACTTTTCGAATGAACTTGCAGAGGCGGGGAGCTATCGACGTTCGCAGAGAGTACGAGCCGCTGCGGCCGCTTCTGACGCCGATTTCCGCTCGCTGCGCGCAAAAAAGGGTGCGAGGCAATTGCCTCGCACCCTGCAAATTCTCTTCGAAGTCCGCCGTAGTCGTCACTCACGGAACGGTTTCTTCGCTGCGTAGAGCTTCAGCCGAGTTTGATATTCAGCCTTATCGGAGGGGGGCGCTGCGTCCACAATGAGTTTTTGTATCTCCAGCGCTTTGTCGAAATCGCCGACTTCGGCGAGAGCTGCCGCAAAGGTGTCTAGATAGGATAAATTCTTCCAGTCCGTATTTTTTTTGCAGGCCGTGCGAGCCATATCGAGCGCTAATCCACCGTGTCGGTACTTTTCGTCGAGGCAGGTAGCGTAGATCCAAGCCACGAGGTTGTAGGCACCTCCGTCATCTCCGTTAAGCGTGAAGGACCTTATGAGGTCTTCCAATGCTCGCTGATACTGCTTTTGACGATACCATGCGTGGCCTCGCGCATGGTAAATCCAACCCGACGGTTGGGCATCAATCCCGGCGTCTTCGCAGAGGGAGATCGCCTTGGTGTAGTCTTCGATCGCGATCGCATATTCTTTCCGACCGAACCGTAATTCGCCGCGACGCGCGTAAGCATAATAATTGCTTGGATCAATTCGAATCGCCTCGTCGTGATCGGCGGTGCTCTTCTTCTCATCGCCCAGTGATTGCCAGGCTCGGCCGCGATAGAGATAGGCGTTAGCCAACTCGTCTGGGACGCCGAGTCGAATTGCCTCGTCGAAGTCCGTGATCGCGGCGGCGAAATCCTTTTTCTCAAATGAAATCCGGGCTCGAAGGTAGATTGCCATGGGTAGAGCCTTCTCCAGTCCGAGACGGACTGCTTCTGCGACGTCCGTCGAGGCCTGTGCGTAGTCTCCCTTGTCTAGGTACTTCATGCTGCGTGCCAAGAAGTGAAACGCACATTGAGGATTGCGGTGGATGGCCGCGTCGCATTGATCAAGTTGCACCGTTTTTGCCGCCGCCGCCGCCTTCGCGTTTTGCGCTTGCGCGAGGTAGCTCGAGATCACTAAATCCCAAGCAATCGGAGCTTCGCGATCGTTGTTATTTGCCCGGTATGAATAGCGAACCACTCGTTCATAATCGCCGAGTTGGAAGAACGTCTTACCCATGCCGGCGTAGAGCAAAGCCAGCTGCTCGTCGTAGTCGCTGGGGGGGGCCTGGTTCAATAACTCCACGGCATGACGGAACTCCTCGAGCGCATTTTGATATTCGCCGCTTTCACGTAAGGCCATCGCGCGAAGGCGATAGCCTGCGGCGGATTTCCAAAGATGAACGGCCTTACTACTGTGAACGAGGGACTCCTCAAACCGATCTTGAGCGAAGGCGCGATCGGCGGCGTCCAGTTCCTTGGTATATTCATCAGGCGGAACGGGGCGGAGTGCGGCGGCACTTCGTTTATCGGCGTTGGCTTGGCTTATTTGACCTTTCCGCTGATACACCACGCTTCGAGCCAAGAAATTGTCTTCGTTTGTCGGGTCGAGGAGGATGGCTTGTGTGAAGTCGGCCAGAGCCTGGTCGACTTCGTTAAGAAGGTTGATATGCAGAGCGCCTCGGTCGTAATAGATGGCGCTCGAGTAGGGGGCGATCTTGAGAGCATGGGTGTAGTCCTCCCAGGCTTTCTTTTTATCGAGGCCGGCTAGGACACGGGCGCGAATGCAGTAGGACCGCGCTTCGTTGGGTCGGCATTGAACGATCTTTTCGCAGTCGGCAGCAGCTTTTTCATATCGCTGCAGACTCGCATAACAGTCGGCCCGAGCTTCCAAAGCCTTGATGCATTCCGAATCGATCTCAAGGGCTCGAGCGAAATCCGACAAGGCTCGCTCTGTCATTTTATTCCGTACGTATTCCTTACCGCGGGCGACGTATTCCGCAGCACTCGTTGGCGCGTTGCACGTCCATACTGTGTCCGCCAAACGAAAGGACTTAAAAAAAGCCGCGGTATCTGTCGCCGCGAGAGCCGTCTCGGTGCCGGATAATTTCAGACTTATCAAGGCCTTCGAAGTTCGAAAGAGTTGAACGAGGTCTATTTTGCCTTTGTTTGAAATCCGATAGGAACGACCCTCAATCCACCCTAGGGCGATAACACTTCCTTTCGTTTTAAATCCTGCGTCATAGCGCTCGAAATATGCCGCCGCTTCAATGGAGGAAGTCTCTGAAAATAACCCGATGTGATAGGAGACGCCCTTTTGCTCCGCTACGTATTCCGTTGACCATCTCTCGATGAATCTGTCGTGGTTCTCCGGAAAACAAATCGAAAACGCGCCGTCTGACGGCCGAAGCACGTAATCGTCAGCCCGAGTGAACGTGCCGCACGATAGCGCGGCTAGTAATACGACGCTCCGGATCAAGCGTCGCGACGGTTCGCACAAGCGATTGCAAATAACGGCATACATGGTGGAAATCCTTTGAGTTCGAGAGACGGGTGAAACGATCGCGGTTGCCTTCCCTACCGGTACCGCGTCGCAATGGAAGCACGGATTCACGTCGCACGGTCTTACGCGAGAAATAAAACGCGGCCCGTGGTCGACGTAAGCGGCGGCCGCTTCAGCAGGGAGTACGAGGCTGGCCTGCAGTTCCTTACGCCTAATGTTCTGGAAAGCCGGAGCTCGGTATCGCACTCGGAAAACACCGTGATATGTGCGGTCGTTCGGGCCCTTGGGCACGATTTAAGCAATTCATTTCGCCGGGGCACGAGAGGGGCAATGCACAGTACTTCGCCGACGTTGCTGCAGCGAGTTCGCGATCCACATGACCAAGCGGCCTGGAAGGTCCCTGAGCATTAGGTTCGTTCGGCAGCCACAGCTGCGTCTGCTTCGCCGTCTGCCGTTCGACCATTCGGCGAGCCATCGCAAAACCGTGATTGCCTTTGCTGGGCTTTCATCGCGGGTTCCTGCGATCAAACCAAATACGCCGGTACATCGAATACCGGCGGTCACGGGATAGTACGGATCGGGGCGCCGATTCCTTACGCGGCGAATAATCAATTTCACGCGATCGGTTAGCAGTCGGTTCGGCGGAGGTGCGACCGCGGAATCCGAGCCCTATGCCGATGTGGAGGGCGTCGGAGACTGAGACCAAGTCGGTGGGCCGGGCTCGGAGTTCGGTGATAGATACTTGCCGGGAAACGAAATCGCTTCTCCAACCGCTCGCGGATTTCCACGAGCGGTTGGAGAAGCCGGTCAAGGCATTTCAGCCTAGGGTGATCTTCCGGACGGCCGTTGCTATGTTCCAGGTCGTACCGGCATCGTCCTGCTGATTACTCTCGTGCGAACTCCGCCGTGACGTCGGCGAGGGATAGCAGTAAGCTCGCTTTCTCTCCGTCGTCGGGATTCGACTTGATAAGCCGCAGCGCCGCGTTGTAGGACCCGATGCGTGCGTAGGTGCGCACGACCGCGTCGAGCGCATATCCAGTGGCTTGGTCGGGCCTCGCCGGGAGGCCCTGTGAGAATTCGAGCGCCTCGGCGGGCCGTTTCGATGCGAGGAGGTAATCGAAGTATGCCCAGCGGCATTTCTCCCAACAGACCTTGGCCTCGTCGGAATCACGGGCCTTTTCCTTCTCGTCGCGACGTTCGCCGTATTGCTTGGCAACTTCCAAAGACCGAGTCGCACCGGCCAAGTTCCCCCGACCGGCATACGCCACTGCAACCGCTATTACGGTTTGGGCCTGCAACAACTTACCCGATTGCAGCAGCTTCGCCTTCCGGGCGTCGTCGGATTGATCCCAAACGGGGAGCGACTCAACGAGAGAACGCCATTGTTGCGCGATCCGGTCGGTCGCTTCCATCGCCAGATCGACCCGATCCAAGTCGGCAAGGGCAACAACCGCCTCCTTGTCGCCGTATGAGGCACCTGTGGCGAAGGACCGTACCGCCTCTTCGCGGTCGCCGGATCGAAGTTGCGCACGGCCGATGGAATGGTAGAGCCTTGTTGCGTAAGGCTTGTTGGTCTTCGCCAAGTCGAGCGCGAGATCGATTTTCCCGGCTTCGGCAAGCGCGACGCCGAGATAATAGGGCGAATACATCTTCTTCGACGTCTTGGCCGAATAGATCGCCCGATCGAAGTCGCCGCGAAATGCCAATGCGTTAATTAGGTTGTCGGCGGACCTAGCGCCCTCTTCGACGGTGCCGGCGGCTTGGAAGGAATCGGCCGATTGCTGAAAATGACCGTGAGCGACCTGCGCTTCCGCGATTTGCTCGATAGTCAGCGCTGCGTAGTGGGGCAACTTCGCGGCGATCGCGACCGCGTTGCGAATCGTTTGCTCCGCCGCGGCGCGATCGGCCCCGGCCAACGCTTCCTTCGCTATATCAACGAGTACGTCCGCGCTCGACGAATAGCTCCGGCTTTTGGAATCGGGCATAGTCAGGGCCAACTCGATGGCGCGCAAGGCCGTGGAATGTTTCCCGAGATTCATGCGGTTTCTCCTTCCGTACCGGCCAATATCCGAGATCGTCGATTGAAGATGTTCCTCATCTCCCGACCTCATGAGCCGGTCGATGCGCTCGATCGTTTTGCTCGCTTCGGCGGGTCGACCTGCTTTGATCTGCAAATCGTAGGTATCGAGTAGTTGGAAAATGCGTTTCCACGAATCGCCCGTGTCGTCATAGGCGAGTTGCGCCTGGGAAAGGGCGGTGTCGTACGTCGACAACGCGGCGGCTTGGTCACCGGCTGCCGCTTGGGCGGCGGCGATGCAATCCAAAGCGTCGGATTTGTGCGCCGCGCTGTGAATTGAGTCGGCATCGGCAAGCGCCTCCTGGATCATGCCGGCTTTCAACTCGATCTCGATCAGGGCGCTCAAGCGTTGCTCGTCGGTGGAATGTCTCCGCTTGATCTCGTCGCGTATTTCGCGAATGAATACTTGCGTGACCTTAGCCTTGGGAGTGATCGTTAAGTAGGCGCGGTCGTCGTTCAGGGCAAACAGGCTTAGACCCTTCTTGCTATCGAGCCCCCACCAAAGATAAGAAGGTCTCTCCTCGTCCCCGATCATGACTCCCGAACTGCCGATACTTTCGTTGATCCATTTGAGAAAACCAGCGGCACCGTTTTTCGACGCGACATCGCTTTCGATGAACTCAATGAATACTTCGACGAGCGTTTCGCCCTGGAACTTCACGTGCACGGCACCGGCATTGGGGTGCGGCAGGTTGCGGCGCGAAAGCAGGTACTCCGGTGCGTCGGGGCCGCGGGATTGGGCCGCGGGAGGCAATCTGGCGTCGGGAAATGACTTGAGAAAGTCGCTCCGCGTCATGGCGAAGTCAGACCAATAGCGCAGAAAAGGGTCTTGGGGCGTCCGCCGTTCGATTCGGGCTTTCGAATCGCCGGTGCCGGGACTTTCGGCGCGGAGCGTCGAAACTCCGACAAGGAGCAGCAGCGGCAGGACGCAGAACAGACGCCGGGCGGCGAACCGCGGCAGCAAGCTTCGTAACGCAAGAAACATGGGGGTCTCCCGATTCCTAAGAGGACGATCAAACTTTTCAACACGCCGGAAGAGAGTACGCGGCTCGAGAAAACTCCTTACGCCGACGACAAACTAACTTTCGGTCAGGAGAATGCGGCTGCCGCCTGGTGGGCGCGGTCGGCCTCACCGGGGACGGCCGCGTGCAGGCGGTCGACGGGCGTTTGCGTGATGCGTCTCGGCAAGGAGGAAGCGATCAGCGCGGTAACCGGTGGGCGATTCCTTACTCGTCGCGGGGCGAGTTCCGGCGAATTTTCGTATCGCGTTGCTTTGGGCCGGGAAAAGCCTGGAATTTGCGGTGTCCGCGGTCGGAGGGTACGATTGGGCCTTCCCTTGCCGACGGCGTTTGAGACGGTTCCCTTATGCACACCACGCAGCCGACGCTGTTGCAGAAATTGCGCGATCCGCGTGATCAGGTGGCGTGGAACAAGTTCGTCGAGCTCTACACCCCGTTGCTCGTCTACTGGGGACGGCAACGCGGATTGCAAACGGAAGACGCAGCCGACTTGGTGCAAGACGTTCTTTCGCACTTGGTCCACAAACTTCCCGAGTTCGAATACCAACCCCACAAGCGTTTTCGCAATTGGCTGGCGACGGTCACGCGCAACAAGTTCATCGATCGGACCCGCAAGCGGTGGGAACAGGGTCTGGGGGGCGATGAAAGTCGGGCCGAGCCGATCGAGCCCGAATTGGACGGGTTCGACGAGCAAGAGTACCGGCAGTACCTCGTCCGCCGAGCTTTAGAGATCGTCCGGCGTGACTATCAAGAAGCCACGTGGCAGGCCTGTTGGCGGTCGGTGACGACCGACGATTCGGCCGCCGAGATCGCCCAGCAACTCAACCTGACCGAAGGGGCCGTGTATGCCGCTAAGTGCCGAATTCTCAGGCGGTTGCGCGAGGAATTGGCAGGACTGATCGACGACTGAAAAATAAACCGAGATTCAGGCGTAAGGAACGGCCGGCGAGATTCGTATCGTCTCCCGGGAGAGAATCACTGCGCGATCGCTACATCAGCGTGAGCAGGCGGTTGCTCTCGGTCCGCGAGTCGTCGTTCCGAGCTTCACCGTGCGAACCATTTTATGAAACCGACCACCGCCTGCCCGCCTGCCGACCTGCTCCGCCTCGCCGCCGAGACTTCGTTGGCAGGCGCCGAGTTGGAAACGATCTTAGTGCATCTGGAACGTTGCGGTATCTGTACCGAAGCGTTTCGCACGCTCAGCGGCAAAGATGCCTGGAGCGAAACGCTACGCAACGTGCCGGCCTTGTCGCCGGCGTCGTTGGAAGAAGCAGAGGCGGTGGCGCGGCTCATCGATGTGTTGCGCCGCGTCGGGCCGGGCGAGGACCAATCTCTAAGGCGGGCGTTGAGTGCCGAGTCGACGACCGTAGCCAAGGCCTCTTCCGTCACGACGAGATCGAGCGATTACTCTTTTCTCTCACCGCCGACATCGACGGATGAACTCGGTCGCCTCGGATCGTACCGCGTGCTGCGGGAACTGGGCCGAGGCGGGATGGGCATCGTGTTTGAGGCCGAGGATCCGGCCCTGCATCGTCGCGTGGCACTGAAGGTGATGCAGCCGTCGCAGGCAGCCGACGCTGCGGCCAAGCAAAGATTCTTAGTCGAGGCCCGTGCCACGGCGGCGATCGAGCATGAGCACATCGTCATTATTCATCAAGTCGGTGAAGAGGCCGGTTTGCCGTATCTCACGATGCAATTACTGCGTGGCGAATCGTTGGCCGCGCGCCTAGAAAAAGGTGCGGCACTACCGGTAGGCGAAGCATTGCGGGTCGCCTTAGAAACGGCACAGGGCCTGGCGGCGGCTCATGCACGAGGCCTGATTCATCGCGACATCAAGCCCGCTAATATCTGGATCGATGCGAAAGGTGATCGCGTCAAAGTCGTCGACTTCGGCTTGGCTCGAGATCTGACGAGCGACGTCCAGCTGACTCAAAGCGGAGCTTTGGCCGGCACGCCCGCCTATATGTCGCCCGAGCAAGTCGAGGCGCGGCCGCTCGACGCACGAACCGATCTCTTCAGTCTCGGTTGCGTGCTCTATCGGATGCTGACGGGGCGAAACCCGTTCACCGGTCAAACATTGGTGAGTGTGCTGAACGCGGTTACGGGGACCACGCCGCCGGCAGTCGAATCGCTGAATCCGCGAGTGCCGCGCGCCGCCGTGCAGCTGGTCGAGCGTTTGCTGGCGAAGAATCGCAACGAGCGTCCAGCATCTGCCGACGAGGTCGTCGTTGAATTGCAGAAAATCCTGACGACGCAAATGGCCGAGGCATCCGATGTCGTGCCGCTGCCGGAAACCGCAACCGCCGGTCGATCGAGCAACAACAATCGTCGTCATGTTTGGATCGCCGCAGCCGCGGCCGCGTTCTTCTTTATCTGCTGCGGCGCTTGGGTCGTCATTCGCGACAAGGACGGTCGCGAGACGGCCCGCGTTCAGTTGCCCGAAGGCGGCAGTGCGACGATAGCCGGCGAGTCGGCGACGGCACCGAAGAGCGTCGTCCCGTCGAAGATCCCCGTCGTGGCAGCCTCCGGTTCGCTCAAATGGCCGCCGGAATCACGCAACAGCAAAGCGTATTTCGATGCCCAGCGAGCGTTTGCCGAGTGGGCGATTAGTGTCGGTGCTTATATCGCAATCGACCACTCCGGATACGACGCCAAGAGTTCAGAGCAATTGCCGAAGACCCCTTTCCGTGTTCAACACGTCTCGCTATCCGGCTCAGCTCTGATCAAGGTTACGGAATCCGACCTGGCACGGTTGGAGGATGTACCGGAGCTGCTTTTTCTGCGGCTCTCCGACATACCGCTGACTTCGGCAGGACAAGAACGGATTGTACGTCTCGACAACTTGCAAACACTGGAGTTGGCGAACTGCGGAGCGGTCGACGATGTGTTCGTCGATCGAGTCGGAAGTATGACCAACTTAAAGACGTTGGGATTCGAAGATTGCGGCCCAATCGACGAGGCGATGACCGAACGGATCGGACGACTTGAGAAATTAACAAAGCTCACTCTCGATAGCTGTGGCTTGATTGATGAAGCACTGAAGCCGCTGGCTGGGCTACGGGAAATGGAATACCTGTCCTTCCAGGACAACAAACAACTCACCGACGAAGCCTTCGAGCATTTGCAGGCAATGCGAAAGCTTAAGTGGCTCAATATTTCGGATAGTCAGAGGATCCGAGGTAGGAAGGTGAGTTTTCTACAGGGGTGCGCGGCGTTGGAGAGGTTGACCCTGGGTTACAACGTCGATGATGAAGGCTTGTCCGAAATCGCCAAGCTGAAGACCTTGAGTGTCGTCGAAGCGGCGGGACCGTACACCGACAAGGGGCTCGAAAGCCTAGGCGCGCTTTCGCATCTCAAAGGCTTCGCTATCAACTCTAGGAACGTCACCGACTCCGGTTTGAACAAACTGATTCGCAAGTGCCGTCTCACGGAAACGGTTCACATCGGCAATACGCCGGGTACCGACGCAATCATCGACGCGTTGGCCGAACAGAAGGCTTTAAAGCGCATTGATCTACCGTCGCGCATCTCCGCATCGGCTTACGAGCGATTGCGTACGGCCCTCCCGGGAACTGATCTCGCTTGGCTCGGAAAGCCCGTTCCAGCGACCAAGGCGCCGTGACGGCGTCCTCGAGACCTTTGCCGGTTGAAAGCCTATAGGCCTGTTCGCCGATCGGTTTCGAAAGCGGCCGCGCTACGCCTGCGGTCCCAACCTTCTGCCGGCGATCCACTCAATATCTTCGGATTGTTGAACTTGCCTGCGAAGCATACTCGCGACCGATGAGCGAGATTGTTAAAGATCGATACTCGGACTTGTATTTAGCCTCTCGTCGAGACAAGGCGGTCGACACGATCTCGGTGACGCGCGCCAGTGCCGGAACTTTTGAAACTGAGGACGCGTTTCCGTCTCGAATGGTCGAAGAACTTCGCCCGCAACTCTGTTTTGCGTATCGCTTGGCCGTCCCTGATAAAAATCGCGATGTCGCGTCGCTACGACTCGGTCGGCAGTTGATGCGCGCCAGCTTTTCATACGGCCTTCGTTTCGGCCTACGCCTCGTCGTTATCACGACGACCCAGAAGCTCTTTAACTACTATTTGAAAGCAGGCTGTGTTCCGATCCGCTCACATGGATTCGTTCATCCGCGATTGGGGACGCTTCATTTTCCCATGGCACTTCCCGCCGACCCGGCTCGCTTCGCCGAGAATCTCGAACGCCAACTGCCCGTCGTCGTGGCTCCACGTCAGCAAGCGCGGAGAAGAAGGCCCGGCGAGCAGCACCGGCTTCGCCCCCGCGTCGGGGTCAACGAGCAGAAACTGAAAGAGTAAGGAAGCGCCTTTTTGTCCAAAGAGAATAAGTTCTCCGCCGAGACGGCTTGTCGCGCCAGGCACGATCCCGCCCGGAAAGGTCGGCTTGGCGGCCCTCAGGCTGTCGATGCGGATCGCGACATGCCGTTATGTCAGCTATGACGTCCGACTCGCCGGTGGCATCCAGGCGAGAGTGAGTCCGCAAATATCCTGCAGTTAAATCGGCCAGGCGCGTAAGGAACGTCGCCCACCGCTCGTACTCCTTCTACGGCGTCTCAAGTACCTTTCAACTTTCGTGAATTAGGAGTTCCATCATGTTCCCAAGCCTCTTTGTCGGTCTGCTTCTTCTGCTCATTTCCTCGGAGTCGAAACAGGCCGAGCCGATCACACTTTCGGCTGGACGCGCATCGGCCGTTCATGCCGTCGTTGAGTACGCGCCCACTGGAACCGATTTCATGATCGCCGAAATCTATACGCACTTGGCCGGTCTCAAGCTGGCGGCCGGCGACGTGACAGGTGCGATCTCCGATTGCGACCTCGCCGTGAAGCTGGATCCGTCGAACATCGCCGCCTGGAATCTCTTGCGTCGGGCCTGTGAAACTCAAGCAACTCGATGCCCCGGCCCGGTCGTGCCCTCCGATTCTTTGGGGCGCTCAACAGCGGCGTTATTTTCTTTCCGCAATGATCAATAACCGTCCGTCACTTATAGGCAAGGAGATCAAGCTATGTATGCCCTCAATCGCTGTGCAGCGTTCATCACGATGTTTTCGGTTCTCGTTATTTTCGGCGTCCAAACGGGTCGTTGCGACGAACCGAAGCCCGGCTCACGGGAGGCGATGACTCGAAATTCAATCGGCATGAAGCTGACGTATATTCCCGCCGGCGAGTTTACGATGGGAACGCCAGATCATCTGCCATCTCGCAATAAAGGAGAAGACGAGCATCGAGTCACCATCGTAAAGCCGTTCGATCTAGGCATTTTTGAAGTTACTCGCGGCGAGTTCCGTCAATTTGTGCTTGAAACGAAGTACCTGACCGATTTGGAGAAGCCTCAGTCGGATTCAGACAGAATCATTTTCAGAACAGGGTATCGAGCGGACGAAAAGAGAACGATTCACGACCAGATTTACGATTGGCGATATACCGGCTTCGACCAGAGCGATGACCATCCGGTCGTCAACGTCACGGCGGCCGACGCACGGGCATTTTGCGATTGGCTCTCCAAACGCGACGGGAACAACTATCGGCTGCCTACGGAGTCGGAATGGGAGTACGCTTGCCGTGCAGGATCCACGACCATTTATTCGTCCGGCGATGATCCGACGGACTTGGTCAAATACGGTAACGTTCAGGATGCGTCGTGGGTGAACGCAAAGATCGACTGGTTTGGCACTGGCAGTAAATACCTGACCAATAGCTTCAAAGGCGACGACGGGTTTGTTTTTACCTCGCCAGTAGGCCGCTTCCGACCTAACGTATTCGGTCTATTTGACGTGCACGGTAACGTCTATGAAATGTGCCGCGTCGAAGCGAGCGACGATTCGCTCGAAGGGGTACAGATACGAGGCGGGGCGTGGTCCTGGTCGCCGGAAGCTTATTGCCGGTTGGGAAATCGTTATAAATGGGGCGAAGGAAGACCTTTTTTCAACGTCGGATTCCGCGTTGTTCGCGAGCGGTAGTCGACGTTAGCGAGTGAAACGACGTCAAGCTCGAGTTCGCTCATTCTTACGGCGAGGCACGTCACACACGACGTACCTCGCCGTTTGCATTTCCTCGCGGCTCGGGTGAGCCACGATCAAATGCCTCGAATTCTTATTTCGCATCGATTCGAGAATCGAACGGTCCGACGAGGAGCCGTCCGTAGCCATAGGAACGGACTGCCGTCGGGCCGCGTCGGACGATCGGGTAATTCGTGTTCTACTCCGTCGCACGACGGCCTGATCGCGACGATGAAGCTCTCCGATGATCTGCATGACGGCCGGACGAACGTCGTCGTTACTCGCGGCGCGTCGGTTTGTGGACTTAAAGAAATCTGGAAGGCGAGTAAGACTTTCAATCGAGCTGCGTATTCTTCTGCGATCGATCGAACCCAAACGCTTCTATTTGAAAGGGGACCACCATGTTTGCCGCCTTATTCAACCTCGCTACCTACCATGCCCTGCAGCTGAACGTCGCTCCCCGCACACGGCGATGGCACACGAACGGAGTCGGCACGTCGTCGATTCCGCCGACTGCGACCGTCGTTTCTGGCAGCGCTTCTTCGCGATCTGGGAGCATCGTACTAGTCCCCTGTCACGCTATGAACCACAAGCAAACACGGACGGAAAGGAACTTCGCCATGAAGACCGCATTCACGATGTTCATGAATGTTCTTAACTTGCTCGTCGTCTCGCCGTTGCTGCCCATTGCGGCCTTGATGTGGTGCTGTCGACTTCACGAGATCTATCGGACACGACGCTGGATGCCGTCTTTATCTCACGTTTTTTGTTCTTCTATTTACTTCCGCCGTTTTTTTAAGGAGTGTGCCATGTTCCCCACGATCCGATCTCTGATTTGTACGTTGCTATTGAGCGGTACCGGAGCGGTTGCACAAGGTGCCGACACGCTTGACGGTATTTGGACTGAGTACTCAATCGGGGCACTCGGCAAAGTCGTTCCCGTCTTCCCCTCTAACACTTCCATCGAGATCCATGGAAAATCGTTTGCACTTCGATATAACGGCAAAGTCAAAGCAAGAGCTGAGATCGAAGTCAATCGAGAGGCCCGTCCGCACGCCACTATGGACATCCGATTTACCAGCAGTAATTATGCCGATGCCAGTAGGCAAGCGATCTATTATTTAAAAGGCGACAAACTGATGATATGCGAGCACCGAAGTGAAGGGGATATTCGCCCGACGAATTTCGAAACAGATTCCGGGGAAACCGTTGTTCGTGCTTACAAGAGAAATCAATGAGGCGGAATCCGATCTCGAGACAGTTTTAAGGGGGCGATAAGGATAGAGACGACAGGCGCCCGCGCAACGCCCTAGGGGTCTTGCGGCCGCGGGAGTGCGGCAACTTAAGTACGATTGCTTTTGAGTCGCCGTGCGTCACTTAGGTTGGTCTCTCGATCGAGTGTTATTCGTAGTGCGATCCTCGCGACCTCTCTACGCCACGGCTTAGTGACTCGCAATCCGGTATAGGAAGGCCCCACGGGACGTCACCGAGCGGGCCTTCTTTTTTGCCGTCGATGCCCCGTGGGGGTACCCACTGCAGAGGTCGGATATGGAGCGTCCGGTGCAAAAATGAGATCGCGCCGAAATCTCGGCGCGAAGTGAAGCCGAACACAGGCGGAGTCGCGAGTTGGAGATGAGTCAACCGGCATGCTCAGCGATGAAGTCATGGTATTCGCCGCCGCAACGCGCACTTCGTCGGTTGAAAACGAGCCTGATCGGTTGCGATTCGGCGTGTCGCTAAGCGGCGATTCGCTCGTAATGCTTGAGCAATCCGCCGAGCCGTTTGCGGCAACGGACGTTACGAAGCGGGAATGTCGTCTCGTCGAGAGCGGTGAGTTTCTTCGTTCCCTGCGGCCGAACGAGAAGTTCGTTTTCACACCCTTGATGCGGCCGCTGGTCGCCGCCGATCTGCACGGCACCGCCGAGATCGATTACCTTGCCGGGCCAATTCCCGCTGCGTCGAACCGGCGATGACCAACAGCAGCGAGCGAGACAGCGACATGGCAAGCAACCGCGCAAGATGTTGAAGCAATGGAAGATGCCTTCATTTTTACACCCCAACCGCCCGGTTGATAGCAGCCCCATCCCAATGCGCTAGCCCCGCTACGAATAGTTCAATTGGTGTCCTGTCGCCCCGACTGCGGAAATCCTAGTGTTTCAGTGATTTGAAAAGGTGCGGTTCCTTCGTCGGTCAGAGATTCGGTCAGACTTGAGATTCGCAAAACCGTTTTGCGTCCTCGGTCGTACTGCTCTCGACCATAAGGAATCGCACCATGAGACAACCGCAAATTCACGAGCGCAAACGCGCTCACGGTGGAAGCACCTTCTACGCCCAAATCGGCGATAAGCAGGTCGGCCTCGGAGCCGACCGCAAGCTAGCAAGAAACGGTTCGTCGATCTGCTCACCGATCGAAAGCCGAAAGACGGGTCGAAGAACCCGCTCGTTATCGATCTGCTCGATGCCTTCATCGCATGGTGTCGCCGGAACGTCGAAGCTCCGACCCTCGCTTGGTACTCGCCGCACATCAAGCGGTTCAGGGCCTACATCGTGCCTGCCTTGCGGGTCAAAGACCTCAAGAAGGGCATGGTGAAGGAATGGCTCGATGAGGACTATGCCGAGCGCTCTGCGAACAAGCGCACGGCCGCCGTGCGGTCAATAATGCGGTCCTTCCATTGGGCTCTGGATGACGAACGCGTTGATTCGATCCCCATCGGCCGCATCAAAACGGAACGGCCGGCGCACCGTGAGCTTGTGCTCGACAAGGCCGCATGGGGCAAGCTCCTAGCATTGCTCGAAAACAAGCACGGCAAGAACTACGACGACTTCCGCGACTACCTAACCGTCATCTGGGAGACCGGATGTCGGCCGCAGGAAATCCGACTTGTCGAAGCGAAATACTTTGAGCGTGAAAATCGTCGCTGGGTGTTTCCGAAAGAGAAGTCGAAAGGCAAGAAAATGCAGCGCGTCGTCTACCTAAATGACGAAGCGTTCGCGATCTGTGAGCGACATGCGGCTTTGCATCCGACCGGACAAATGTTCCGGCAACAGAGCGGCACGCCGTGGGATCGAAACGCCGTGCGATGCAAGTTTCGGCGGCTTAAGATTCAAATGGGCCTGAAGGAACTCTGTGCCTACACCCTTCGCCATAGCTGGGCGACACGTATGCTCGTCGCCGGCGTCGACTCTCATGTCGTTGCGAAGCTCATGGGGCATCGGCACCCGATACATCGGCAAACGACATTTCAGGTCGATGACCCTGCAACCGAGCGGGTTGCGGTCGGGATCGCGAGAGCGAGCTTTCGGCAGCTTCGTTGGCGCTGAGTCTCTTTGCGAGCTGCAGTTAGCCCACTTTGATCTTCATCCAGGCGATCGGCGCCGATTCGCCGAATACCTCCGCGGCGAGCACGTCGTTCGCAAGGGCTTCCTCAACATTCGGATAAGTATCATTTGCTAATCGGAGCCGGTATGCGGCACAACCCGGTTAGTCAGAGCTATCAATTCCTTGAACAACTTCGGCTCGTCCCGCTTGAATCGAAAGCACGATTTACCATGTAAGCATTTGCGAAGCTCCGGCGAAAGTGAGTCGCGAATTTCGGAAGAGGAATCCGCGTTATTCAAGTAGAAGCTAATCGAAACCTTGTTGATGCTGACACCCGCGAAAAAGGTCGGCTTGTTCATCCGCTCAGACTTCTTCGAATTGAGAAAATACTCCGTGTCCGTATCTACATCGACGGCGCAGCGTTTCTCATACTTTTTTAAGATGGACTTGAGCTTCGCGAAAACAGCCGTGAAGTCATCAGGTGGCATGTCCGGTCCTTCGATGAAATCGACATGATGGTGCTATCCAACCGCGTCGGCGATCTGCATATGAACCTCGGTCAGCTCAAGATCCTACAAGAAGTCGACACACCTTGCATATTCGTTCGCCTTTCGCTGCTCGACATGAAAAGTCATCTGAGTTGGAACTTCGCCTGGGCCGAGCTCCGCAGGTGCGGCGCGGTGTACTTCGTGTGTCGCTACTTTCCGTCGCCGGAAATCTGCTTATTCGCTGCGCACGATAAAAGCGTTTGACGCAGCACATCGCTATCCTTAGCCGTGAGGTGATCGTTGTCGACGGAAAGGTCGACCTTCGAACCGTACTTCCGAAAGTGGAAGGTGAAACCGTCCATGTTCCAGCTGCGGAGCTCGTTCCATGGGACGTTGAAGCCGAAGTAAAACGGTGAGAGCCGAATCCCCTTGCTATCCACTCGGAGCCGGCCGAGTAGATTGCGGATGCCGAGGTGAGCGAGTGCCAACCCCAGTACGATGCAGATGACCGAGACCGTGACGATCGGTAATCGCAATAGAGGCGTCTGCGATACTTCGGAGAGCAGAAACGCCGCCGCGCCGAGAAAGACGGCCGCCGATGCGAGGAACTTCAAGCCTGACGAAGAACATCGGCTCGCAAAGAAGAACGTCGTCGAGACGGCGGGAATTCGGGTCGTGAAGGATGAGCCCTTCGTGACGCCGGCCGGATTGCCCAGCTCCGAGCGTACTACGGTCATGGAGATCGAACGCCCCTTCTTCGGTGAATTCAATGTGGAAGTCGGCATGTTGAGAGTTTCCTATGGCGGATTGTGTTGTATTGGATCGTGGTCTTCACTCAAGCCCCGGTCGCAAGCAACGCCGGGCGTTCTCGTTTGGAGGCCCGGCGCAGCGAGCTCGGCGCTAAGCCGAGGTCTGGAGGAGGTTGTTGTCTGCGATCCGCACGCACGAGTCGTGGTGTGAGAGGGCGACCATCCGTTCGAGCCCGACGATTTCGACCGGCACGCCCGAGTGCTTCGACTCTCGGACGGCATGCATCAGCGTGTCGCACGACGAGTGGTCGATGATCGCCACGCGCTCGTCGATGTGCACATGCACCTTCGTCGCCTCTTCCGGGATCGATTCCAACTCCTTGCTAAGTTGCATCGTGTTGAAGCAGACGAGCGGCTTCGTCACGTGTAGGTGATACTCGCCGTCGATCAGCGCCTTGTGGCTGATCGGGTTCTGAAAAAAGCCGATCACACTTTCCGACATCGATACCGTTTCGCTCATATGCACGACGATGTCTTGCGCATCCGTCGGCAGATTACTGAGTTCCCGCTCGAGCTTATGAGCGTTGAACCAAGCGATCGGTCGGTCGACGTACAGATGCAGCGTGCCGTCGACCATTTCGCGACGACCGACCGGATGGGCGAACAGATCCATGAAGATCGACGTGCGAGCTCCACGTGGGAACGTCAATACGGCCTTGCGGCAGAGATAGGCGTCGAGGAAGAACTTCGCGACGACCCCGGTCACGATGCCGATCAGCAAGTCCGTCGCCAGCGTGGCGACGATCGTGAACATGAAGATGCCTAGTTGCTCCTTGCCGATGTGGGCCACATGACGCCACACGAGCGGCTCGCACATCCTCCAGCCGGTGTAAATCAGCACCGCCGCCAAGACGCAAAGCGGAATCATGTTGATCAGCTGATAGCCGACCAGGAGATAAAGAATCAGACAAACCGCGTTCGTGAAATTGGCCCACAAGGTTCGTCCGCCGGCCGCGACGTTGACCTTGCTCTTCACTCCGCCGGGGATGATCGTCAGGCCGCCGACCAGACTCGACGCGATGTTCGAGATCGCCATGGCGAGCAATACCCGATTCGGCGACGATCGACGGTGAAACGGATCGATCCGGTCGATCGCCATCGCTGTGGCCAGCGACTCCACGCCGTCGATCAGCGTGAGCATGATCACCCCCATGATCGCCGCATACCAAAGATCATGCCGCGCGAAGAGCTCGGCGAAATGAGGCGTGTGGATCCCGTGGAACGGGTTCTCCGGAATCTTGATCAGAAACTTCCCGTCGTTCAAAGCGCCGAGGCCGAGCCCTTGCGCGAGCAACACGCCGAACACCACGGCGATGAGCTGCGGCGGCATGATCTGCAGAAAGCGAACCTTCTTCTGCAGCGCGCCCATGATGAATAGCGAAGCGAGAGTCGCGAATGCCACGGCGAACACCGCCGGCGTCATTCCCTGAGCGATCTCCGGGAAATGGAGCAGGTACTCGTAAAACTCCTTCGCGTGCACCGAGCCCGTAAAGCCGAAGAACGGAATGAACTGCTTCACGATGATGATCACGCCGATCGAGGCGAGCATCCCCTCGACCACCGCTACCGGAATCATCGCCGCGTAGCGGGCCAACTTAAACACGGCCATCAGCAACTGACAGCAGCCCACCATGAAGATCACGACGAGCAAGAACGGATAGCCTTCGCCGACGTGCGTGGCATCTCCCGCGCCACCCAGCGAAACCATCACGGCGATGATCGCCGGCGCTAGGCCGGCCGCAGGGCCGGCGATGGTCATGTACGCGCCGCCGATGAACGGAAAGATAAAGCCGGCGATGATCGCCGAAATGAGTCCGTAGATCGGTGGCACACCCGAGGCGATAGCGATGCCCGACGACAAGGGCAACGAAACGAGCGAGACGACGATTCCGGATAGGATATCGTGTCGAATGTGTTTCAAACCGGCGATGCCGTTTTGCGGCTTCTCGTTTAACGCGAGACTGGCGTCGGACATGGGTTCGCCTTACGGGTGTGAGATGAGCGTGGCGAATAAGCCCGAAAGCGAACGACATGCCGTCGACACGGTCAAACTGCCGCCCTGCATTTCTTCGGCGAATCGCAAAAAGAATGACAATGCGATGAAAAGAGGCTGTTCGAGATATGAGTAGTCAAAGCGATCAGATCTCTTCAAGCGTGGTTTACCACGAGCGACCTGCGGCAGAACAACGCTGCAGCAAGCGCAGATCTCAAGCATTTGCACTTGACATAAAAATCATCTTGCCATGACACGTGGCTAGAATCTTTCCATTGGCTCACGAACACTTTCGATCTGGAAAGAATTCGGAAAAAATGGAAAGAAATTAGCCACGGACCTTCGTCGAAGGGCCCGATCCACGTCTCGGCCTGGTAGCAGAACGCGGCGATCGCTTCCGCGGCGCGAAGGTCAGACGGTTCGGTGGCAATGAGCTCGTGCATATCAAGAGCTCAGTCTCGATGACGAAGCGGAGCTCAACGATTTTACGAGGCAGGGTTGGGAACGCTCTCGCGCTCAGGGCATGCTTTAGCGATAGTTGCATCCGCCCAGAATAAGTTCACGGCGATCCCGTCGCGCGGCGTTTAGACAACGCTCATGTCGTTCGTAAAGGATGGTGAAGGTTCACCTGAGGACTTCGTGGTCGGCGGCGACGGACTTCGCGCAGTTGTTTGCAACGTGGCCAAAACCTGGATGAGTTGCCGGCGATCGATAGGTTTCGTGAGATAGTCGTCGCAGCCGGCTTCGATGCATTGCCGTTTGTCTCCGGCCATCGCATGCGCCGTGACGGCGATGATCCGACCACGGTACTGATGCTGTCTGAGCGACTTGGTCGCTTCGTATCCGTCCATTAGCGGCATCTGCATATCCATCAATACGGCGTCGAATGGTCGACCAGCTCGATCCGCGGCCTCGGCGAACGCGACCGCTTCGATCCCGTTCTCGGCCAACACCGTTTCGGCTCCGGCTCGTTTCAAGTAGTGGAAGATCAGTCGTTGGTTGTCTAAACCGTCTTCGGCCACGAGCAGCTTCATTTCGACAAGAGATTGCTCCCAGTTCGTCGATCCGATCTCCTTCTTGGCAACAATTTCCTCGACGCTGCCGACGTCGGCAACAGGAGAAACCGATTCGATTTCGATCGGCAAACAAAGACGAAAACAAGTTCCGACATCCGGCTCCGAATAAACGATTGAGACGTCGCCGCCGAGCAACGCCGCAAGGCGTCGACTGATGATCAGACCGAGACCCGTTCCGCCGAATCGACGTGATGTCGACGCATCGGCCTGAACGAACGGCTCGAAGATCCGGCTTTGAGCGTCGACCGTCATTCCGATTCCCGTATCGATCACGTCGATTTCCATGGTCGACGTCGGGGTCGATGCGAAGCGAGCGACGACAGTCACACTGCCGCGCTCTGTGAACTTAATCGCATTTCCCAGCAGGTTCGTGATGATCTGTCGGATCCTGGTCGGGTCGCCGACGACGGACGCGGGGACGACTCCCTCCGAACGAACGCAGAGCTCGATCCCCATTTCGTCGGCGCGAACTTGCATCAAATGTTCGACTTCCCGAAGAATCGCGGCAGGAGCGTACGGCAGCCTTTCGACCGACAACTTCCCGGACTCGATTCGAGAGAGATCAAGAATGTCGTTGAGCAAAGCGAGCAAATGATTTCCGTTCCGCTGAATCGTCTCGATCGCGTCGACTCGAGAAAGCGGTGCTTTGGAAATGTCTCCTAGCTCGTAAAGCAAGTCGGTATATCCGAGAATTGCCGTCATCGGAGTTCGAATCTCATGGCTCATGTTCGCCAGAAACTCGCTCTTCGCGATGTTTGCCGCTTGCGCTCGATCTCGAGACTGGCGGAGGTGACGCTCGCTTTCTTGAAGTTCCGATGTTCGCTTCTCCACGACGGCTTCCATTCTCAGCGCTGAGGAATTCGCTTCGGCCTCACGACATGCGATCTCCGTCATTTCGGCCAAGCTTCGGCGACAAGCATAGATCAAGAAGAAGTCTTCATAGAGCACCCATCCGATGTGTTCCAGCCAGCGCCATGAATCCGTAGAAGCTATACCGAAGACGCTCGTCGGCCAGTAGATGCCGCGCACCGCGTGATCTAAGCCCGTAACGATGGTTGCCGTCACCAAGACTCGCCAGTCGCGGTAGAAGGCAAGGCACGCCAAAGAGCCGAAAATAGGAAAGTGCGATTCGATGCGGCCGCCGGTCAAGTGAATGAATAAGGCGCATATCAGCGATTGGCCGATCGCGACCGCATGCCGCGACTCGCTAGATCCCGGATACCGGCGACTCAGCCACAGCGGCGGGACGACGACCATCGCTCCGAGGAAAACCGCGATCCACACATGAGGATGAATCGATTGCTGCGTGCCCGACCACGTAGTCGGCGACGTGCGGAGCGCAATCACGATGAGCACGACCCACTCCAGCGTCAGGAGGAGTCCGAACATCCGATCCGTGGTTTGCCAGTTCCGAAGTGAATGCTGTCGTAGCAGTCGCTGTGCTTCGGGCGAAAGTGAGTGACTCATAGAAGAACCTCGCCGTCGATGAAGATGCGGTGCGTCATGGCGATTTGCGTTCGACCAGCGGGCAGCCGTACACTGGAGTGCTCACCAGTGGGAAGTCTGATCCTGCGATCGCTTCGGACAGCAATCGCTCGAACGCATTGCTTTGCTCGCCGCCTCGTTCGGACGTGATGCCGCCGCGAAATCGCAGTCGGCCGGCAGCGTCGTAAAATGCCAAAAATCCCGACGTTTTCGCGCCGAATCGAGTTGCCTCGACGGCGTCAAAGTCTGTCAGTGTTCCTTCCCGAGACAGGGATCGAGCGCGACGCCAATTGTCTGAGTCTGTTTCCACGACGGTGTTATCGTTCAAGTCGGAAAAGAGGAAATAGCAGGTCGGTCGATTTGTTCGATCGGCAATTATTCGCTCGATCTTTCTCATGCCCTTCTGCGAACAGGGACAAAAAGGATGAAGGAATACGACGAGCGTTCCGTAGCGCTCATCCAACTTCAGTCGCGAATCGATGGGCCAAAGTGGAAGCGTGTCCCCTGCGCGGCCGGGATCATGGTCGTAGTCGATCCACAGCTGAAAGACGACGGCGACACTTGAGAGCCAAGCAAGGCCGAAAACGATTTTTATCGGAAAGGGCATGACGATCTTTTAGCCACGAAATAGAAATACTTTGAATTGGTTCGTTCGATGCGGCAACGACCGGTCCTCAGTGCGAACTCGTATACGCTATGACTCGGAGTAGGTTGCGCTCGCCGGTCGGTTTCCGGCTCCCAGATCACGCACCATCTGTTCGACGGCCAACATCGCGCATTGCAATGTCATGACGACGTCGGTCGTCGTGATGATGCCGACCAATCGACCGGCGTCGACGACCGGGAGACTGGAGATGTGCCCATATAACAAAACCGTAATTGCCTGATTCACGAGCATATCCGAAGAAACAGTCGTCGGGCACTCCGCCATCAAGTCGGAGGCAACGAGTTTGAGCGATACGCGACGAAGATCTCGATCGCTGACGACGCCGACGAGCTCGTTGTCGTCGTTGCAGACTAGGATATGTCGAATCTTGTACTCGATTGTCATCGCTCGGAGTTCCGCGATGGTCGTCAAAGGACATGCCGTTCGGACGACGGTCGTCATGAGATCACCGACCGTCAAGTCGCTCGGCAGTAGCTTGTGATTGTCGTTCACAAGCGTGCCGAGAATTCTTAACCGCTTTTGTGCTAAGCGGTTCCTCGATGCCTCGTCGTATGGATCCGACTCGGGCTCCATCAAGTCCCCTCTACGTCGGCCGAACTTCGGCCTTGCGTTGCGCACGCGCCGATCGACGAAGCAGATTGCGATCCCCATCAGCGCGATGCAGCCGGCGACGACTTCATGTGGCAGCGGCAAGAATCTCTCGATCCCGGTTCGTTCTTCGGCTGCGGCTGAACCAGCGGATCGCATTTCACTATTGCTCGTCTCCACGGACTGACCGCCGTCATCGGGCGATTTGATTTCGACGCGGTAAGGAACCAGCAATAAAGCGATGCCGGCGAGAGTCACCGCCAAGATACATGCAGCGGCAAACCGTCCCGTTCCGTTGGTGGTGGAGCGCCGATTTCGGCGAACGAGTGAAATGATGTTTTTGCTCATGGCGATGTTATTTAAGAAGTAATTAAGGCGATGTAGCGAAAAAGCGCGCTCAGTCTATTCCGACTAGGCAAGGCCGCATTCGTTCGGCGATGAACCAAGTGTCAACTCGTTGATGATCTCGGGGACGCTCAGCACGAGAGCGAGATGGCCGCCGCCGAGTTGAGCCACACCTGCCACGGCAGGCGAGCCCGTCACGACGTCGTTCAGTCCGTTAACGACGACTTTACGTGTGCCGAGAACTTGATCGACTAATACGCAAAGCTGCCCGTAGTGCGTACCGACGACGATGGCCGACATCGGCCTCTCAGCGACCGACCGATTCGTCGCGCCGTTAAGGAGAGTCGACAGTCGGCGCGCGTCGTAGACCGTGCCGCGAATCGTCGCGACCTCGGCGCCATGGAGCGGAGCGAGTTGATCCGGCCGCAATTGAGTGATTTCGCGAATGAATTCGAATGGAATGACAAATTCCTCTCCTTCGTTTCGAACCATCAGGCCGTCGATCACGAGCACCGCCTCGCGCAGCGGCACCTCTAGGCGAAACGTCGTTCCGACATTGATTTGGGAACTGACGTACACTTCGCCTCGATGCTTGCGGACAGCATTGCGGACGACATCGAGTCCGACGCCGCGCCCTGAGACCTCCGAAAGTTTCTCCGCCGTCGAAAAGCCGGGATGAAAGATGAGCTGGACCGCTTCTTCGTCCGACATGGCATCGAGTTCCGAATCGCTTAGCAATCGCTTTTCGCGTGCCTTGGTCTTCAGCTTCTTCGGATCGATGCCGCGTCCATCGTCGGTGATGAGAATCCGCACATGGGTTCGCGTGACTTCAGCCTTGAGAGTGAGTTTGCCGCAACGCGACGCGCCTCGATTCTCACGACTTTCCGGATCGTCGATTCCGTGATCGACGGCGTTGCGAAGGATGTGCGTCAACGGCGCATCGAGATCCTCCAGCAAGACCTTGTCAATCTCGAGCTCTTCGCCGAGAAGCTGAACATCGACCTCCTTCCCCAACTGTCGGCCCAAGTTGCGAGCCATGCCGGGATACTTAGCGAAGAGGTTGACGACTGGCACGCGGCGCAGCGAGAACAGGCCCTTCTGAAGCGCGTGAGCTTGTTCGGAGAAGTTGCGGATGATCCCGCGCAGCTCTTCCACCATCGGTTTCAGTTGTCGCGACTCGGCCATTCGACTTTGAACATCTTTGAACATTTCGCCGGTGATGAACAACCTCGCGACGAGGTTCAGAAACTCGTCGAGCCGTTCTTCCTTAACGCGAACCAGTCGACCGGAATTCTCTTTTTCACGCTGTGCCGGTGGAGCTACAGCTGCCGTTGCCGCGCTATAATGGCTTACGACTATATTGCTGGTCTCGTTGGTCGACTTCGCATTGTCCGTGACGGCCAAAGCGTCGCTCGGACGGTCGGTTGTCAACTTCGCAAGCTCGGGCCACAGCTCGTCCCAAACCACCGCGAGTAGGGTCGAATCGAGTGGGATCGGACTCGCGGTGATTGTTTCGAAAGTCCGCGCCGTCGTTTCCAAAGCGGTCGCAAAGCTCTCGCGACCGACCGCACGTGACTTAACCGCCATCGCTTTGGCAGCGACGACGAAGTTATGACCGGTCTCGGGAAGATACTTACCTTCGTCGAAGGCGAGAAAGAGATGCAGAATATCGTCGAGGTCGTCGAGTTTCTCGGTGAGGCTACCGCTGGCTTCCAAAGCCGCGAATTGAGCCGGAGTCCATGCTTCGGCGGCGACGCCTGCGCTGCTCCCAGCTCCGGCGTTCACTTGTTCGTAGAGCTCAAGGTGCAGGTCGTCGAGCATCGTGTCGGCGACTGCTTCCAGCCAGTCGGATGGGGTTGCCAGCCCGGCGACGTTTAGACCGGCTAGTCCGCGTAGGATTCGGGCGAGGTCGTTGCGGGTGCCGAGTCTAGCGTCTCTCGGAGCCGCATGCGTTTCGATCTCGTCGAGAATTCTCTGTGCCTCGGCCGACGTCTCTTCGGCAACCACGCCGCCGACAGCCGTCGTAACCATCTCTTCGAGCAAGTCGAAGGCCGAAGTGAATGCGCGCTCAAGCTCCTCACTGATCGGTTGCAACTTCGCACGAATCTCGTCAAGCGTATTCTCGACAGTGTGCGCAAAGGTCTTGATCGCGATCAGACCGAAGAAACCGGCGTTTCCTTTGAGGGAATGAATCCCTCGGAAAACGGCGTTGATCGGCTCCGGAGCGGGCGCAGCACGATAGGCGGCAAGATGCTGCGCAAGCGACCGCAATGAGGTGAGCGCTTCATCGGCGAAGTCTTGTAGCAATTCGATTTGATCTTGAGACGCGACGTTCATTGGTATTTAGCGTTTGGCGGTAGTGAGAAGAGAAGCCCGATCTTCTTCGATTAGCGAGACGTGTTCCTGGCGTCGCAGGTCGGAAAGTTGTTTAAGTGTGTCCCACCAGCGGTGGATGTTGTGCGTCACTTCTCGAATGCACTCGAGTAAGGCATCGGCATCGACCAGCGGCTTGAAGAGGCAGGCGTGTGCGCCTCGCCGCATCGTTCTCAAAGCACTGCTAAGCGACACGAGGCCGGTCAACATGATCACCGCCGTCCCGCCGTCGGCTTGCTTAATCTGCTGCAAGAGCTCGATGCCGTCGAGGCCCGGCATATCGATATCGAGCACGACGACTCGATAGTTGCCGTTCAACACGGTGTCGATCGCTTGGCGCGGATCGTTCAGTTGCGTGACTTCGATTCCGTGTGAGCCGAGCATCTTGGCAACGAGACGGGTCGTCGCGGGATCATCATCGATATGGAGTACACGGAGCGGTTCGTCTCGATTCATTTCGATCACCTTAGTTCGGGAATCATGTAGTGCGAGTCGTCGGGGCTCGGTCTAACGGCCAGGCCTCAGTAGTCTTCCAACTGAAGCAAGGGCCGTCCTTGATGAAACGTGCCCGCCAAGGCCGCCCGCCAGCGTGCGAGACGGCGCTGCGACTGTTCGACCAAGTCGATCAAGAGTTCCTTCGCAAACGGCTTGAGTAGATAATCCGAGGCACCCAATTCGGCGGCATCGACGAGACTATCGGCCGTCGAGGTGGCAGTCATGATGAGCACTTGAGCCCCGTTGGAGCGGCGTTTCGCGATACGAATCAATTCAAGGCCGTCGACGTTGGGCATTCGGAGGTCAGTGATCAAGACGTCGACCAAATGATCGTTCAAATATTCGGCGGCCTTGTCCGATTCCGTAAATGCGGCGATCTCCGCGGTCGTACCTAGGGCCTTTTCGAGGATCATCGAATAGAGGCGGGCTTGTGCCGGGTCGTCGTCGACGAGCGCGATACGAAGTTTGGAAATAACGGTCTTCATGCGGTGAATTCCTTATTCGGAGGACAAAAGACGAACGTTTTCGATTCTTAAGCGGAGAAACTAGGAGTCAACCAAACTGACTTCGAGACAGAACGCTCCGGCGTCGCTTTCGAAAGGAATGCCGATCGGATGAATCCCGGTCGGGAACACGACGGTGTGGTTCTTGCCGACGACGACGGTCGGTAGACCTATGCTCAGGTTCAGGCTTTCCAGCTTCGCTTTCGCGCCGCCGACGATCATGTTCGTGAGCTCCCCTACCGCATCGACGACGTTACCATCGATCGTCGTCATCTTCTCTCCGAGGAGAATCTCCGTGGCGGTTATCGCGACGGTCTTGCTCATACCCAGCAACACGGAGCCTTTCGCGACTCCGGAGAGTCCGATCACACCCGTGATCTCCAGCGAGGGTTGAAAGCCGTCTTTGACGTAAAGCGTCCCGCGCCGAACATCCAAGCTCAGCATCGTCTTGAATACGGTCGTAACCGATTCGACGAAGGGGTTGATGTATTCGGTCTTGATCGGGTGATACTGCATGACTTCGCTTTCTTTTAAACAAGAGAGGCATCGATGAACTTGCCGAGCTTCGCCTGCAACGTCGCTGCGTCGAAGGGCTTGACGACGTATTCCGACACACCGGCCTGGATCGCATCCATCACCCGCTTCTTCTCGGTTTCCGTCGTGATCAACACGACGGGGATCGTCGAGCCCGAAGCGCGGATCTCCTTGAGCACTTCGATACCCGTCTTGCCCGGCATGTTCCAATCGGTCAGCACGAGGTCGAACGACTGCTCCGAAAAGTGCTTGACGGCCTCGTTGCCGTCACCGGCTTCGACGATCTCGGTCACGCCGAGCGCCGACAAGCCGCGAATGATGATCTTGCGCATCACGCCGGAATCGTCGGCGACCAATACTTTCATGCCCATGACTAGAAACCCTTTTTTAGAGGAAGTGCTTGAGTAGTGACCGCGGCGGGATTCGTTCCGACGCAGCGGCGACGCGCCTGTACGGCGATCGCCTCGGGAAGATTTTGGAGCGCCGTTTGGACATCCACGTGCCCTTCGACGAAGGCAACCTTGTTCATGCCGTAGACATCCGAAGATCCTTCGTCTTGGCCGAGGACATAGCCGCCGACCGCTCGAATGAGTCCGCAACCGTCGGCGCCGTCGCGTCCCATTCCGGTCATAATGACGCCGACGCAAGCCTTACCGAACGTCTGTGCTGCGCTGCGCATCATCACGTCGACCGACGGCTTATGACCGCTCACGGGATCGCCGTCGGAGATCACCACTTCGACCCGTCCGCCGGTTCGTCGGAGTGAAAGATGCTTGCCGCCGGGTGCGACGAGCGCCTCGTTCGGTCGCAAGATGTCGCCTTGCGACGCTTCTCTGACGCGAATCGAGGATAAGCTGTTCAGGCGATTCGCGAACGGAGAGGTAAACATCTGCGGCATGTGTTGCACGATGACGATCGGCGGCAACGGAGGCACGAGAGCGCCGAACAACTGAGCCAATGCCGGCGGACCTCCGGTCGAGATCCCGATCGCAATGCAGCCCGTGTAGCGGTCGGCTCGTTCGTTTGTCGTGGTCGTCGCGACACTCCGAACGGCCGTGCGAAGCTGCTTCGTTCTGCGAAGTTGCAAGACACGGCGCACGTCGGCCCCGCACATGTTGCGAATCTTCTGCGGCAGTTCCTCGCCGAACACTCGCTTCATATCCGCTAAGCCGTCGGGCTTAGCCACGTAATCCATGGCCCCGCGATCAAGCGCTTGCAACGTGACGTCGGCCGCTCGTTGCGTCAAGGCGCTGACGACGATCACCGGCGTCGGACGACAGGTCAGCAACCGATCGAGCGTCTCGAGTCCGTCCATCCTGGGCATCTGCAGGTCGAGAGTCACGACATCCGGCCGCAGAGCCTCAAGCGAAGCGAGGGCTTCGATCCCATCCGCACATGACCCCACGACGATGAGATCGGGGTGCGCAGCCAGCCCGTCGCCGATGAGCTCGCGGATCACTCGAGAGTCGTCGACGACCATGACTCGAATTTGTTTTCTGCTCATATAACGCTCCTCGATTCACAGTTCGATGCCGGCACGGAATTGATGATGTGGTTGTGTTCAATTCACCGATGCCTGCTTTGCCAAAGCTTGCAAGGCCGCTTTGAGACGAGTCTTTTCGAACGGCTTGACGATGAAATCGGCCGCCCCGCATGAAATCGCTTCCTTAAGAATCTTCGTTTGGTCGATGGCGCTGACAAGCAGCACCTGAGCCGTCGGATCGAAGGCGCGAATTCCTTTCAGACCGTGTAGACCGTCGAACTCGGGCATGACCATGTCGAGCGTGACCGCCGTCGGACGCAGCTCACGATAGCGGTCGATCGCCTCTTGACCGTTCGTCGCTTCAGCCACGACGCGCCATCCAGACTCCACTGCGACGTCTTTAATCAGCTCGCGGATGATCATGGAGTCGTCGGTAACAAGTAATGTGTTTTCCATTGAGACACTTTTCGAGAGTAGTGTGTGATTGCGAAGCCTTGGGCGTCCGACTTAGATCGTGATCGGCACCGAGCCGAGAACTTCGACGAGCAAGGATCCGGTACGGCATTGAAACGTGACGCGACGACCGTGAGTGCCGCCGACGTGCTCGCTCAGCAGACGAATTCTGAGTGCCGCGAGTCGTTCGACGACGGCATCGACGTTCTGTTTTCCGATCTGAAACGGTCCTTTCGATTCGAACATGCTTGCCCCGCCGGTCAGCTTGGCCGTGAGCCTGGACGGATCGATGCCGTGGGCCCGCAGCTTGGCTACCATCGCGTCGAGGGCCGTGTCGGCGAACTTACCGGCACTTCCGGTGCGATTGTCGGACGACGGCAACACGATGTGGGCCATCGCCGCGTAGCGCAGGTTGGGATCGTAAAGCGTGAGGCCGACGCAGGAACCTAAGACCGCCGTACCGACGCCGTCGGGCGAAAGGAGTGCGATCTGGCCCATACCGACGGAGGCGGCGGCGACGGCTTCTTCGCGCGCCGTACCCGGCGAGCGTGCGGCGGCCGGTTTCGGTGTGATCGTGGTCGTAGGCATGGAATGTCTCGGAACTCAATGAGCCGCGGTCGGCGGAAGGGGGTTATGCGTTCGGCGCCGTGATGGACTTCCGAAGTACTTCCATCAAGTCCGGGGAAGGTACGAAGATCACGTTCCAATCGACCCCATGGTTCAGATGACGAAAGCATGTGCGAGCCAGCAATACGTAGTCGGACTCGATCGCCTGCGCCATCACGGCTTGCTCGAGGATGCCGACGAGGTAGTCGCGAAGCATTTGCGGCGGCGACGGGAACAAGCTCAATCCGGTGATGTTCGTCAGCGCGCTGAGATACGCGGAGCCGAGTATGTTGCCGGTTTCCATCAGCGCGGAACGTTCGATCTCACCCCACTCGGCGAATGGCCGCGGCGCTCGGTTCAGGAGCATGCCGGCCAGGTCGGCAGCTCCGTCGTCGTCGACCGTCAGTAGGAATTGGCCGCCGACGTCTCCACGAACATCGAGAGCGACGACGGTCGCGATCTCTTGACTACCATGGATCGCCTCGCCGAGTTCGACGAGCGGAAGCTCTCGGATTTCGTCGAGAGACAAGGTGACGCGCCCCTGCGTCCAGATCGACATGGCACGTGAAGCGGCCTCGATAGCGGGTCCGAATACCCGTTCCCATTCGATGCGAACGGCGGCTTGTTGCGGCATGGAGTTCATCTTCTGTTCTTTCGAAAAGGTTCGTGGAGTTCTCAGGATGCGACGGCGGGAGTAACCGTCGAGATTGTGGATGTCGGCGGCAGCGGCAACGATTCGTGAGACGACCCACAGGCCATCTCCAACAGCGCGGCGACGTCGAGGATCAACGACACGCGACCATCGCCGAGAATACTCGCGCCGGCGATTCCGTTGACGTTCTGGAAATTTTCCGTGAGCGACTTAATGACGACGTCTTGCTCGCCGAGCAGATCGTCGACGATGATGCCGAGCTCGCGTCCTTCGCTACCGCAAATGACGATCGTCACGTTCGACGACTCGCGATTCGCCTCGATTTGAGGCACACATTCGCCGAATAGGTCGTTCAGTCGGACAAGCGAGATCACGCGTCCACGAACTCGCGCCATCGGGCTGCCGTAGACGGTCGTAAGATCGGCCGATGCAATTCGCACGATCTCGATCACCGATTCCACCGGCACCGCGAACACATCCCGATCGATGACCATCAGGAGGCTCGGTAGAATCGCCATCGTGAGCGGGAGCTTGATCTCGAAAGTCGTTCCATGGCCCGGCTCCGAGGAGAGCTCGACCGAGCCGCTGAGCTGTTCGATTTTCGACCAGACGATATCCATACCCATGCCGCGACCGGACACTTCGGTCACGCGCTCGGCCGTACTGAATCCGGGCCGCCAGATCAGTTGATAAACCTGTGCGTCCGAGAGCTTTTCCGCCTCGGCTTCGTTCATCCAGCCTTTAGCGACCGCCTTGGCACGGATGCGACCGGCGTCGAGTCCGCGACCATCGTCGGAGACTTTAATGATGATGCGGTTGCCGCGATGAAATGCATTAAGCGAGATCGCCCCTTGCCGTGGCTTACCGGCAGCGACCCGTGCTTCGGGACTTTCGATGCCATGATCCGCCGAGTTGCGAATCAAATGGATCAGCGGATCGCCGAGCTCGTCGATCATCCGTTTGTCGAGTTCGGTGTGTTCACCACGAATCTCAAGCTGAATATCCTTTTCGCCGGCGCGACTGAGGTCACGCACGACGCGTTTGAATCGGGAGAATAGTGGACCGATCGGAACCATCCGAGTGTCCATGACCGATTTTTGAATCCCGTCGGAGACTCGATCGAGTTGGTGGACCGCCTCGGCAAGATCGGTCAGCAAGCTGCGAACTTCGGCAACACGTCCCATATCTCGTTGGACAACGCCGAGGTCTTCTCGAATTTGCTTCGCACCGATAGCGAGCGAATCGAGCTTCGCCGAGCGTTCGCCTCGACAATCATCGACTTCGTTTACCAGCCGATCGACTTGCTTCACGGCTTCGGCAAGCGACGCGGATGCCGACTTGTCGGAGAAGATGCGTTTCAGCTTCAAGCCGATCTGACTGAAGCGGGCCTTCGTGATGACGAGTTGCCCGGCGAGGCTCATGAGTTGGTCGAGTCGCTCGATATCGACTCGCAGCGTCTCGGTCGGCTTCGTCTTGGAATCGGTCGCTACAACCGCCGTCGGCGACGATGCTGCAGGAATGTCTTCGGCAATCGCATCCGCGACTTCGTCGATGCTTGCTTTGATGGCGAACGCTTGTTGCGTGGTCTCCGTAGTCGCGACCGGATGCTTAAGCCCGGTATCGGTCACGACGTTCGACGCAAGCGGCGTCAGTTCGACATTTGTCACTCCCGAGATACGCATGTCGGCATCCAATCGCTCGAGACCGCTCGCCGTCGCGATTCCGAACACGAGATCCGTGAAGTCGGCTACGGTATCGAACTCGTCTTCCGCTGGGGAGCAGAAGAAGACGTCGCCGACACGATGCAGCTTTTCCAACAACACACGAGCCTTCAGTTCGACGAGCGCGAGGCCCGGCTCGAAGTGAACCGATCCCACATATCCGGAACTATTGCGAGGTAAATGAGCCGCCGCCGATTGGAGCCGCCGTCGGATGCTTTCCCCGACATTCAGGCGATCGGCCGTAGATGGAGAGGGTGATTCGGCATCGATCGAAATCGCCAAGGCCGACATTTTCCGACAGGCTTCTCCGAGACCATCGGCGGTTGGCGAGCCTGAGCGGAGATGATTGATATAGCCGCGAATCGAATCGACCGAGACGAGTAAGGCATCGATCAATTCGTTCGACGGCGATGCGTCGCGACGACGGAGATCCTGAAGCTGATCCTCCATGAAATGGGCCAAGCGAGCGACACGGCGCAAGCCGATCGACGCGGCCGACCCTTTGATCCGATGACAACAGACCAACAACGATTCGACCCCGGTCGCGTCGGGCTCCTGAAGCAAGACGTCAGAGATGGTATCGAGCGTGAGATCGGCTTCGTCGATGAAGATGCCGAGATACTTGGCCGGAACATCGGGATCGTCTTGAAGATCACCGAGAGGATCTTCGGACTTGAAGATCTGTGACGATCCCGCGACCGGTGTGAGTTGCGCGTCCGTTTTTGTGCCGGTGGCCGGCAGTTCGACCGTTTTACTTTGTAAGACTTGTTCGATCCGATCGAAAACCTCGCGACATTCGACTTCATCGCCGCCAGAACCTTTGAGCAGCTCGATCATGGCGTCGAGGCGATCGATGGCTTGAAACGAAACGTCGACGACCGAACTGGAGACGTCCAGGCGGCCGCAGCGCACGGCATCGAAGACGTTTTCGATCTTATGAGTCAGCGAGTTGATGTCCTGCATCCCCATCATTCCGGACAAACCTTTAAGGCTATGCGCGGCGCGGAAGATGTCGTTCAGCAACTCTTGGTCGGTCGCGATCGGCGAAGCGTTGGATTTCACGGCGAGATCGAGTTGAAGCAGGCCGTCGTTCAGACGACGCATCAGCTCGGCGGACTCATCGAGGAAGTCCCCCATCAAACCGTCGGTGAGTTGCTCAGGTGAATCGTTCATTAGTGACCGCTTGGGTAGGACCTCAAAGAGTTCGATACTGCTAAACCTTCGAGGGAGCGCGATGCAGCCAGCCTTGCGACGACCGGAAGTCCTTCAGAAATTCGGACGCGCCATCGGCAGGACCGGTGATGATCGTGCCGTCGGGTCGCAACAGACGGCGAATGTTGTTCAAGACTTGTTTCTTCGATGCGTTGTCGAAGTAGATCATCACATTCTTCAAGACAATCAGATCGAACGGCGGCTCGCGCAGCACTTCAAGCAGATTGTGAACTTCGAAGCGGAGCATGTCGCGCAGGATCGGTTTCACCGTGAAATCTTTGGTCTGCGGGACGGGAGCGAAAAACCGCTTGCGGTATGTGTCCGGGACGAGATGCATCGCTCGTTCGCCGAACGTGAGCGTGCGGGCCTTCTCAACCGCACCGGCACCAATATCGGTGCCGAGAATCTCGACCTTCCAGGCGTTGAGAGGTGAAAGTCGATCGGCGATGCAGGAGGCGATCGTCGTCGCTTCGTCGCCAGTGCTACACGCGGCGGACCATACCCGAATCTTCGGCGGATGACTCCCTGCTCGGCAAGCGGCCGTGATCTCGGGGACGAACGTGTCGCGAAGCCAGTCCCAATGCTGTTGATCGCGAAACAGATACGTTTCGTGAGTCGTCACCTCTTGGAGAAAGTTCTCCCACTCGGGATGACTCGCCGGAGACTTTACGAGAAACTCGTAGTACTTGTCGTAGCAATCGAGACCGGTTTGCTTGAGTCGACGACGAAGTCGGTTCGACAGCAGCGTGATCTTTTGCGGCGAGATCGAAACTCCGATGCGCTGATAGATCAGCTTAGCGAAGAGGTCGAGTTGCCGCGGGGTCACGTCGGCGCCGATGGTATGGGTTGGCATGATGTCCCTCCCCGGGCCGCCGTGTTGCGGCGGCCCGGGACGTTAAGCGGTTAGCGTTACTTGGAAACCTTGAACCGCGAGACGAGTTCTCGCAGCGACGAAGCTTGAGCACCGAGTTCTTCGCTGCTGGAAGCCATCTCTTCGCTTCCGGCGGCGGCCTGCTCGGTGACGTGCGAGATTTGCTGGATCGCCTTCGACACTTCGACGGCGCTGGTAGCTTGCTCGATGGCTGCGGCTGCGATCTCGGTGATTTTCTTGGCCGTCGCTTGAGCACTGCCGATGATGCGACTGAGAGCTTCACCCGTTTGGGCGCTAAGGGTTGCACCTTCGCTGACCCGCTGCGTCGATTCCTTAATCAGAGTCGAGATTTCCTTAGCTGCTTCGCTCGATCGTTCGGCCAATTTACGCACTTCGTCAGCGACGACGGCGAACCCGAGACCATGTTCTCCAGCGCGAGCGGCTTCGATCGCGGCATTCAATGCGAGCAGGTTGGTTTGACTTGCGATTGACCTGCCCCCCTTAAACGAGTCCGGTCGTCAGTCGTAGACTGACGACCATCACTTGAAAAAGGGAGGGGATCATGGGCACGAAGCGTTTGCAGGTCGAGCAGATCATTCAGAAGTTACGGGAAGCGGAATTGGAGA
>JAIOPP010000158.1 GCA_021413845.1 Planctomycetia bacterium
CTTGCGGCCGCTTGGCGATCATCTTGTGAAACGCCTGCTCCAGCGACCACGGGGCGTCGTCGAGCGTCTTTACGAGGCTCGGCAACTCACCGTCGCGATGGGCCATCAGCCGGCCGATCATCGTGTCGGCTTCGTAAACTTTCTTGCCCGTGAGCAGGAACCAGAGCGTGCAGCCGAGCGAGTAGATATCGGCCCGACCGTCGACCCCCTTGGTGTTCGCCGCTTGTTCGGGACTCATGTAGTCGACCGTGCCCATCACTTGCTCGGTGGCGGTGAGGCCGTCATCGCTGTTCTCGATGCGGGCCAGGCCCATGTCGAGAATTTTGACCGTGCCCTTCTTGTCGACGAGCAAGTTCGCCGGCTTGATGTCGCGGTGGATGACTCCTTCGGCATGCGCGAAGGCAAGCCCTTTGGCCGCTTGCAGCACATAGTCGACGGCCTGCTCGACCGAGCACGGACCGTTCTTCTTGACGAGGTCCGAAAGGTCGCCGCCGTCGACGAACTGCATCACCAAATACTTGACGTTGCCGGCCTCGCCCGAGTCGTAGGCCGTGACGATGTTCGGGTGTTCGAGCCGTGCAGCGGCTTGCACTTCACGTTGGAAGCGCTTCACGGCCGCTTCATCGCGCATCGCCGCGCCCGACATCACCTTCAGCGCCACGACGCGCTTCATCCGTCGATGCTGCGCCTTGTAGACGCTTCCCATTCCGCCGGCGCCGATCTCGGAGAGGAGCGAATACTCTCCCATGATCAGCCGCGCGCCGCGGCCGGCGAGGATCTCGGCGGCTTGAAAATCCGTAAGCTTCTTCTGCGCCACGAGAAGCCGGGCGAACGCTTCGCCGTCTTTCGGCCGCTCGGCGGCGGGGCTCGCAGCCCACGACGCCTTCACATCCTCGCCGGTCATGAGACCGGAGGCGACGAGCGATTTTCCGAATTGATCAACCGAAGCGGCCATAGATCCCCCATGAAGTAGCGGGAATCATGATAACCTTCCTTACAGCGGGAGCCACTATGACAGCTGAAAAGTGCTTCGTTGTGTCGATACCGGCTCGCGATCGCGGAGAGTTGTACGCAAACGCCGCGACTGGAGTGAAGTGGGTGCCCCGATCCTCGGTATCTCGAAACATCTCCGGGCGAACGATGGTGCGGGCGGCCGAACCATAGCGTCGGGACGCGAACGCTCGGCTATCGCCGCACGGGGAGTCGTGACTGGATCGCACCCTCGCTCCCGAGTCGCACAAACAATCGCCACTAGCTCCCCTCTTTCCGTCCGAAGCCTGTGAGTAGCGTCTAAGTGCGCACCGGCTAACGACTTCGACTAACACTGGAGCGGGTGTTAGTTCGTGTAAGTCAGCCGAAGCGATTTAGCTAACAGCATCTAACACTCCGTCGAGTGTGAGTTCAAATGCCGTGAATTGCAGCATTTGAGGTCATTTAACACTAATCAGGCGAGAGCGGCAGGCCGAGTTCTCTACGCCGGTCTGCCGATGCCTCCCTCGCGACCGTCTGAGGCCCGCCACCGGTCAACGTCCGGACGCCCGTCATCGGGGACGGCGCTATGGAGCGCCTCACGCGCCCCTAGAGCGCTCCCGCGCCCCAAGGCGCTGTCCCAGGGCCGTCTCGGCCTCCGTCGCGTCCAGCGCTGCGCTAGCGCCCTTAAAAGACGATCACCGCGCCTTGTTCGCATTACCCATTTTCACATCTTCCTCAAGCCGGAGATTCCCATGCTCAGACTCAACGTCGGTTTCACGAAGAAGGTCGGCGAAGCGAACTACGGCTCGCGCGGTGCGGCCGTGAACTTGGAACTGGAGCTCGATTCGTCGCTCGTCGGCGATGCGGATCGGCTGAAGGATCGGATTCGGCAGCTCTTCGGGATGGCGAAGACCTCGGTCGATGAAGAGCTAGCCGCCGGTGCGACTCAGCCGGCCGCGAACGGTCACACGGCCAACGAGCGCGCCGGCCATCAAGCCAACGGCCAATCCAACGGCCGGAGCGGCACTCGTCGTCGTGACGGCACCCGAGCCGCCACGGCGAGCCAACAGCGGGCGCTCGCCGCGATCGCCGAACGGCAACAGATCGATCTCGGCGACAAGCTCCACGCCATGTTCGGTGTCCGTGATCCGGCCGAGCTGACCATCACGGAAGCGAGCAGCCTCATCGACGAACTCAAGGGGGCCGGAGCGAACGGCAACGGAGGCCGCCGATGATCGGGACGCCGGTTCGACCGGCTACGAGAGCGAGTCCTGCGCCGCAACCGACGCCTCCCAAGCCGGCGCGCGACTACCTCAGTTACTCCGCCGTCACGACGTACCAAGGCTGCCCTCTCCGGTACATGTTCCGTTACATCGCCGGCCTGCCGGAGCGGACCATCTCGGCGAGTCTCGTGTTCGGCAGCGCCATCCACCGCGCCGTCGAGCATCACTTCAACGAACTACTGGCGGGCAACGAGCCGCCGCAGCTCGATGCCTTGGTCGGCGAATACGATCGCCATTGGCGAGAAGCCGATCCGCAGACCGTGCGGTTCGGCAAGGACGACGATATCGAATCGCTCGGAGGCTTGGCAACCAAGATGCTCGGGGTGTTTCAAGCGAGTTCGCTAGCCGATCCGGCCGGCCGGATTATCGGCGTCGAAGAAGAGCTACGCGGTGCCGTCGTGGCCGGCTGTCCCGACGTACTGGGCAGGATCGATCTGTTGGTCGAGACCGCCGACGAACTCGTGGTTACAGATCTAAAAACGTCTCGTTCGAAATGGTCGCGGGAGCAAGCCGACGACTCGGCCGGGCAGCTACTGCTCTATCACGAGTTGGTGCGAGACTTCTCGCCACACAAGCGAGTCCGGTTGCAGTTCGCCGTTTTGACCAAAGCCAAGGAGCCGGTGATCGACCTGCACGAGGTGCCGGCCGACGCACGGCGGATCGATCGGACAAAGCGGATCGTCGAACGTGTCTGGAAGGCCATCGACTCGAAGGTCTTCTACCCGGCACCGTCAGCGATGCAGTGCCCGAGCTGCTCGTTCCGCTCGGAGTGTCGGGCGTGGACCGGCTAAATGCGGACAAGAAACATCAACGAACATTTCAAACAGGAATTCTCGAATGAATACCTTCACGTGTGAACAGCTGGCGATCGCCGGCCTAACGGCTGTTACGATCGCGGTCATCATGACGCCGACCGCCGGCCTTTGGATTTGGCTCGCCCTCGGCCTCGGAGCGTGGGCCGCATGGGTTTGTGTTAGCGAGGTCGAATCAGCGGTCGGTCGATAATCGCCGACTTCGGTCGCGCTGATCTCCGATGCCATGGCAATGAGTCATGGCGTCGGAGGTCATGCTCTGATCCAACCTCCTCCGTGGCTGTTGCTTTTCCTTATCTATCAGCGAGCCGTCAGCCGTTCACACGGCTATCAGGCGAAGTCCTGGCAACAAGCACGCCGCGTGGTGGCCAAGGTCGAGTGGCATCGGGGCGAGTTGTTCCCGCGCGTGGGCTTCTCCGTACCGTCGAAGCTCGCCGTAAACGCGCGCTTGAGAAAATGGGCACGCGTAGTTTGTCGGAGATCGCAGGGGTTCTCAATCGCGCCGGGCTGCTTGGTCCTTCCGCGTTGCCGGACGCTCCGACCGAAGCGACGATTAGACTGGCGACACCTCCTCGCGTCGATCGCGTTCGAGACGACGTTCAAGACCGCGCGGTGCAGCCCTTCGGCGTCGAACGTGAGGTTCGGCATAAACACGGCCGGCTCATAGTGCAGCTGCACGTTCCGTTCTTTCGTGCGCCCTTCCATGAGTTCCACGACTTCGCCGACCACTTTGTTGAAGTCGGCAGGCTGCATCTCCGGTTCACGCTCCTTGCTGAACGTGAGCATGTCCATGACCATGTGCGAGATCGTAACGACGTAGCGTGCGAGTTGCGGTGGCCATCACCCGATCATGATTGCCCCCACCGGCAGAGCAACCGGGCGGATGGCAATCAACGGCCCGGATCGGCTAAAATGGCGAGAACTCGCGCACATGAGTACCGAATGTCGTGAGAATCAGCTGGTATCAATACTACGGCAGGTCTGCAGGAATACGTCGATCGCCAAATTTGGCTGATTTAATTGCGTCGATGCAACCATATAGATAACTTGCTAATTGTCGATTCCGTTTCGGGTGGCGTACACCAAGGTGGAAACTGAATCGTCGACGGCGGACTCAGACCCGATTGCATGCCTGATTCTATGACGTCGCTCCACGATTCGTCGTCCACTTCACGCAGCCTGATCGAGCGGGCCCGCTCGCTTGACGCCGAAGCGTGGCGGCGTTTATGTGAGGTCTACGGACCGGTCGTTTATCGTTGGGCGAAGGGGAAAGGGTTGCAGGCGACCGACGCCGCCGATATCGGACAGGAGGTGTTCCGCGCCGTGGCGATGAAAATCGGCACGTTCCGTCGAGATCGGCCGGGCGATACGTTCCGCGGTTGGTTGTGGACGATTACGCATCACAAGCTAGGCGACTATTTTCGCACCCATAACAATCAGCCTCGTGCCGTCGGCGGTTCAACGGCCCGACTGGAACTCCATGAGCGGGCCGAGGATGGGTCGCTCGATTCTAGTGTCGGCGACGATGCCGACGCCGAACGTGAGATCTTGCATCGCGCGCTGGCGCTAATTCGCGTTGAATTCGAGCTGACGACTTGGCAGGCTTTTTGGCGTACGACGGTCGACGGCCTGTCGATCGACCAAGTGGCCGCCGAAGTGAACTTGTCGGCGGGAGCGGTTCGGCAAGCTAAGTATCGTGTGCTGCGGCGATTGCGCGATGAAATGCGGGATGAAAACGCGACCTAGAAAAAGTCGTGTGACGCGCCGCCAATGTACTTTCCAGCCGCCTCGGAATGTGTCTGAACTGCGGCTCCTCTCCCAGCGAAAGAACAAGCCATGCACCCGCAACGCGAAGAACTGGCCGCTTACCTTGTCGGGTCGCTCCCGGAATCCGGGGCTCACGTCGTCGAAGGGCATGTGCAATCCTGCCCTGAGTGCGAAGCGACACTCAATCTGCTCGGTAACCGCAGCGACACGATGTTGGAAAAGCTGCGCGGCGGGCCACCAGCCGTTTCAGCCGATGCCGAGAGCGCTTGTCGGGCAATGGTCGAAGTAATCAAAGACCTCGGACGCGACCCGACTATTCCGGGCGCAGCGGCCGCAACGCCTGAGGCCGCCGAACTAGGAAGTCTACGCGAGTACAAACTTTTAAAGAAGCTCGGCGAAGGAGGCATGGGCGCCGTCTATCGCGCCCTGCACACGAAGCTCGACAAGATCGTCGCTCTGAAGGTATTGCCCGGCGGGCGAATGCAGAACTCCGATGCGGTCGCTCGTTTCGAGCGCGAAATGAAGGCGGTCGGCAAGCTGCGGCATCCGAATATCGTCGGGGCGTTCGACGCCGGGGAGGCCAACGGAATGCATTTCCTTGTGATGGAATTGGTCGACGGAGAAAACCTTTCGGCGCTCATCAAGCAACATGCTCCGTTGGCGGTCGCCGATGCTTGTGAATTGGTCCGGCAAGCGGCCGTCGGGCTGCAGGAAGCCCACGAGCACGGAATGGTTCACCGCGATATTAAGCCGTCGAACCTAATGCTTACGGTGGAGCGTCGCAAAGGTTTGACGACCGGTACCGTCAAAGTTCTCGACATGGGCCTGGCACTCCTCGATGCTTCGCAGCCCGGCGGCGGCGATCTCACAGGAACCGGCCAACTGATGGGAACGCTGCACTACATGGCTCCCGAGCAAGCCAATGACACGCATGCCGTCGATATTCGGGCCGACATCTACGGCCTGGGCGTGGTGTTGTACGAACTGTTGACCGGCAAGATTCCGCTCGAAGCGAAGCGAAACCAGTCGATCGTTTCGAAGCTGATGGCGTTGACGAACGATCCGACTCCTTCGATCGGCGAACTACGACGCGACCTGCCCCCTTCGCTAATCGGGCTTGTCGATCTGATGTTGGCCAAAAAGCCTGGGGAACGGCCCGCTGCGCCCGACGATGTCGCGACGGCACTCGAACCGTTTGCGGTCGAGCATCACATCGCCGCGCTGCTCGATCCGACGGCGGTTAGAGCCCCACGAGCCGTTGCCTCGGCAAACAGTTCGTCGGTGTCGTTCACCATAAAGCCGACGGCCGCGACTACGGTCGCAGCACGACGAAGTCCACCTCGCATTCCGCCGCGCGTCGCGCTCGGCTTCGCCGGAGCGGCTGCGTTCTTCATCGCGCTCGGCGTGTGGTTCGTCGTGCGAGACAAAGACGGAAAAGAAATCGCCCGCGTTGAAGCGCCGGAGGGTAGCAGTATCTCGATCGTCACGCCCGAAAGCTCCACGACATTGCCGACCAAGAAGGCTCCCGTTCCGACGATTACCTCGCCCGCGAAAACGGCCGACGTTGTCCGCCCCCTCGTCGAACAATCTCAATACGTCGAAACTGCGGAATTCGCGGCTTGGAAGCAGAAGGTCGCCGGGTTGTCCCCGCCGGAGCAACTGGCTGCGATCTTGGCGAAGCTGAAGGAATTGAATCCCGGCTTCGACATGCAGGTGGTCAAACACAAGATTGAAGGGGGCGTCGTTACCGTACTCAAGCTCCCGACGGACCAGATCTCCGATATCTCTCCCCTGCGAGCACTTTCCGGACTGGCCTCGTTGGAACTCACTGACGGCACCGTCGGCGACGCGCGTAAAGACGCGATTGATTTGATGCCCTTGTCGAGCCTGCCGTTGCGGCACTTGGTACTGATCGGCAAGCGTATCTCCGATCTTGCGGCGCTGCGAGGTCTGAAGCTCACGTCACTGAAATTGGCTCGGACGCGCGTCACCGATCTGACTCCGTTGCAGGGGATGCCGCTGCAGGCACTCGACGGTGATGAACCCGCGTATCCAGAGGCCACTCTGGCGGCACTCGACGTCCTTCAGTCGATCAAGACGCTGGAAACTGCATTCGGACGCCGGTTTGTCGAACTGCAAAACGAGCGACCGACGCTAGAACAACTCGTTGCCTTGGTACGGGAACTGCGCCAAGCAAACCCCAACTACGACGGCACGGTCCGGCGGTACAAATATGTCAATGGGCGCATAACGGAACTCGTACTGGATGCTCCCGGGCTAAACGACTTCTCCGCACTTGCGCCATTGAAGTCGCTTGAGTCCCTCATTTTGAGTCGAGGTAATTACTGGCGACCGACAAACCTAAGCGCGCTCTCCGGATTGCGGCCGACCAAACTCGGTTTGGGGGGCTGCGAGATCGAAGATTTATCGCCGTTTCGAGACATGCCGCTGAGTTGGTTGGAGATCTCCCATACACGTGTCCGTGACTTGTCGCAGTTGAAAAAGATGCCGCTAGTCGATCTCCTCTGCACCAACACTCCCTGGCGCGACGGGGCCGCGACGTGTAATTTCCTGAAATCGATACCGTCGCTCAAGACGTTCAACGGCAAGCCGGCGGCCGAGTTTTTCAGTGATCCGGACGGGGTCGCCGAACTGGAAACGCTGCTGCAAAAACTAGCTGAGGCCAATCCCGAGTACGACCGGGCCGTCCGCAGCCGCAAGTTGGAAAACGGTCATCTCACCGAGTTGAGCCTGGACGACGATACGCTGAAAGACTTCTCGGCACTGCGAATGCTGCCGGCGTTGAAGGTGCTCGATCTGGGCCGTGGTCATACGTGGCATGCGAAGGATTGGACCTTCTTGCAGGAAATGAAGTTAACCGGCCTGAACCTTACGGGGGCACAGATTGCAGACCTCGCTCCTTTGAAGGGAATGCCGCTAGCGGAGTTGGATTTGTCTCATTCCAAGGTTCTCACGGATCTGCTGCCGCTGAAAGGGCTGCCGCTGAAAAAGCTGAGGCTTGATGGCGATGTACCTGTGACGGACTTGACCCCACTGACCACGTTGCCCCTCGTCGAACTCCAATTCGATAAGCTCGACCCTCAGCGCGACGCTCCGATTTTGAACTCGATCAACACGCTCAAAATGATCAACCGCGTGCCGGCCGATTCGTACTGGAGGAAAGCCGGAATTCACTCGCCGTGAACGGTCACCTCGATCGGTTGTGTCGGCGTCGAGAGCCACTTCGGACAGAGCATCACCGGCCGCCGGTCGGTCAATGATTTCAGCAGTTGATAGGAAAGGCTGCCCGCTCCGACGACCATCCCCGCTCGGAACTCGATGGTTTCGATTCCCGACCGCTGCAGAATTTCGCCGACTTCATGGCGGCTGCGTAGGTGCGGTGAAAGTTCGGGATCGGCATCGTCTCCCAAGCCGCCAAGGTAGATGATGCGCTTCACTCCAGCCTTCCTAGCGGCCGTGGCGAAAGTGGTCGCCGCTTTCGCTATCGGGATTGCGACGCTCCCGGCGAGTTTGATCTTCGGGGCGTTGTACCAATCGCTTGGGCCGCTGGCGGCGTTCGGCTTCGGTGCCGGGTTAGCCGTGGTTGCCGCCGTGCTTCTTCTCGGTGTTCAGGCGAGTTCTCACGCACCGACGCCATCCTGAGACTTACCTCCGCCGAATGCGCCTCTGGTGATCCGATCCGAATTATGCAAGGCGATGCGCGCCGGCCCAGCAAACATGCCAAGCACGCCGAATCGCCTGGCAGTTCCACGTTGCCCCGTACTTCTCAACCTCAGCCACCGGAGGTCCCTGTGACCATACCGATCAATAACCGTGTCGCAGCATCGGCGACGGTGTCGACGCCGAACGATGTCCAGCCGCGAAAGCCGGCGAGCCAGAACATGACGGTGTCCACGATCGAGCAGGCCGTGGCGCTCCGCAGCACGCTTCGCACCGTCGCACGTCAGGCCGTCGAACTGGCCCGCTCACTCAAGCAACAGAAGCGGCAAGCCCGGATCGTCGCGACCACGCTCGCGTCGCTCAAGGAGCTTCAGAAGGTGGCCGGCTAGAATCGGAGTGCTGCGTCGCCGGCTCAACCAGGTTGCGTTCTCCTGACTTGCTTCAGCGTTAAAGCACCTGTTTCCGAGTTCCCATCGAAAGTCTGGACGTTTAAAGCTTGGCCGGGCAGAATTTCCACTATTCCAAGCGGGTGGCTATACTGACCGACTATGGCCATCGCCCTCGAAACCGTTGTCAAGCAGTTGGAAGACAGCGGGATCGTTGCGCCCGGCAAGCTCGAAAACTTCGTCCCGCCGAAGGCCAGTCCCACAAGCGTTGAAGCACTCGTTGCCGAGTTGGTCAAGGAACATCACCTGACCAAGTTTCAAGCGGCTCAAGTAGCCGCAGGGAAATCCAAGTCGCTGATCCTCGGCGAGTACACGATCCTCGACAAGATCGGGGCGGGAGGAATGGGCCAAGTCTTCAAGGCCCTGCATCGTCGGATGGATCGCCCCGTGGCGATCAAGATGCTGCCTCCGGCCATGATGAAGGATGCAGCGGCGATTGCCCGCTTCGAGCGAGAAGTCCGAGCGGCAGCGAAACTTCGCCATCCCAACATCGTCGCCGCCGACGATGCCGGTCAGGCCAACGGTGTCCACTTTCTCGTGATGGAATACGTCGAAGGGCAAGACCTTTCGCAGTTGGTCAAGAAGAATGGCCCGTTCCCCGTCTCCAAGGCAACCAACTTCATCCTGCAGGCTGCTCGTGGGCTGGAGTTCGCTCATAAGAAGGGCGTAGTCCACCGAGACATCAAGCCAGCGAATCTTCTTCTTGATAACGAAGGTGCGGTCAAGATTCTCGACATGGGCTTGGCTCGCATCGAAACGGCCGGAGACACGGCGACGCAAGCCGAACTGACCGGTACTGGGGCGGTGATGGGGACGGTGGATTACATGAGCCCCGAGCAGGCGTTCAACACGAAGCACGCCGACGCCCGAGCCGATATCTATAGTCTCGGCTGCTCGCTGTATTATTTGCTAGGCGGCAAGGCCACCTACAGCGGTGAAACGATCATCGAGAAGATCCTGGCTCATCGTGAGAAGCCGATCCCGTCGTTGCGAGAGCTTCAACCGGATGCCTCCGAAGATCTTGAAACGATCTTCAAAAAGATGGTCGCTAAGAAGATCGAAGATCGTTACCAGACGATCACGGAGGTCATCGGAGACTTGGAACGCTTGGGGGCGGGCCAAGCAACGTCGCTGAGCATCGGACAGTCGGCCAGCACGAATGTCGATCTCAGTGCGATGACGTTTCTCAAGAACATCCCGATTCAGGAAACGGTTCAGAAAACGAAGGGGACGAAGAAAGCGATCGCCGTCGCTAAGCCGAGCGAAGGCAAGCAGCCGCCTAGGAAGAACAAGACGGTGCTGATCGGTGCTGCGTTCCTCGGTGTGGCGATACTGGCGGGCATCATCGTTTCGCTGCGGACCAAAGACGGTACGCTCATCGTCGAAGTCGATCAGCCCGATGCGATGGTGCAGGTCTTGGATGCCGAAGGCAAAGTCGAAGTGAGCCAAAAGGGCGGCGTCGGCAAAGTGTCGATCTCGGTCGATCCCGGCAAGCATCGACTCAAGGTAGAAAAAGACGGGTTCACCGTCTTCGGACAAGAGTTCGAGATCGAGTCGGGCGGCGAGAAAGCGATCACGGCGAAGTTAGTGCCGATGAAATTGGTGGTAGTTCCCGCTCAGCCGAGTCAGCGGTGGACCACACCCGCCTTTCAGCGATGGATGAGAGACGTTCAAGCCATGCCTGCGGAGGAGCAGGTCAAGGCGGTGTCCAAAAAATTGATGGAGTTGAATCCGGGGTTTGATGGGCAGTTGACGGACGTCAATGCAAGAGGAACGCCGAAGATTGAGAACGGTGTAGTGACCGAGTGTAGTTTTGTCACTGATAACGTAACCGACATTTCGCCGGTACGAGCGTTGCTTGGATTGAAGACTTTGAAGTGTTATGGCAGCAATTGGAACAACGGGATGCTTGCCGATCTG
>JAIOPP010000159.1 GCA_021413845.1 Planctomycetia bacterium
CTCTATGATAGCCTGTTTACGGGCAAGGGACACGGTAATTGCCGGTTTTAGGCGTTCCCCGGCGACGAGGTCGCCGCCGGATCCACCCATTGCGGAGCCCGACGCCTGTATGCACGAGCATTTGCGGCAACCGCTGCTCGCCGGTTGCCGTGCCGTCGGCTTCTCGGTGGGACTTTCGGAGCAAAGTTGCGGCTGCTACTCAGGAGCGATGCAGAAGAGATGTTTCTCGCCACGTACGAGGAGGCGGCTTGCGGCCGGGACCGGGGAGCCGATGACCGATTCTCCCATATTGTTTTCCGACAACAATTCGAACTTGTCGCCGGCCACGCTTGCGACGAAGACCGTGCCGTCTTCGCGCGGGGCGAAGAGTTTATCGCCGGCGATCAGCGGCGAGGCGTAAAAATTCGTGCGGTGCTTCGGGAATGCAGCTTCCCAAATCGTCCTTCCGGTGGCGGGATCGATGCAGGCGACTTCGCCTTTGTCGCGGACCAGAATAACGCGGCCTTTGTATACGACCGGCGTCGGGACGAACGTGCCGAGGTCGTCGCGCCGCCAAACGTGATTCGTCTCGGTGACGTCGCCGGTGCCCGAGAGACGGATTCCGTAGAGCCGCGGAAGCCCTCGATCGTTGCGACCATAGGCGATCACCGCCATGTCGCCGACGATCACCGGTGTCGCGATCGCCGGCCATAGCTTGTTGGCGTCGGGATTGAAGTTGCCGCACGACCACGACGCTCGTCCGTCGGCTGCGTCGTGAATCGTGAGATGCTCGGCTCCCCAGACCAGGAGCGACTCCTTCCCCTGATGTTGGATCACGAGCGGCGTCGTGTAGCCGTGGTCGCATTCCACGGGTGTCGTGTAGTTGCGTGCGACTTTCCAGGCCATTTCGCCGGTGGCTTTGTCGAACGCGGCGAGCCAAGATTCTCCGTGGTGCATGCGCGTCATGACGACGAACTTCTCCGTCAAGACCGGCGACGTGCCGTGATCCCAGAAGAGGGTGTCGGGCCCGAACCGCTCGACGAGGTTCGTCTTCCAACGGACTTTGCCGTCGAGCTCGACTGCGGCGAGCGTGCCGCTTTTGAAGAAGATGAAGATACCCTTGCCGTCGGCGACCGGAGAAGCGTTGCTTCCCGAGCCGTTACGATGTTTGCCCGGCTTCTCTTCGTCGAAAAGAGTGCGCCATTTTTCCTTGCCGTCAGGTCCGTAGCAAAGGACCGAGTCTTTGCCGTCGGCAGGCGAGGTCAGGTAGATCATTCCGTCGAGCAAGATCGGCGTGGAACATCCTCGGCCCGGCAATTCGGTGCGCCACTGATATTTGTCGGCACCGAACTTAACGGGATAGCTCCCTTGTTCGACGCTCCCGTTGCCCGACGGCCCGCGCCACGAAAGCCAGTCCGCGGAGTCCGCCGCCAACGCAAATTGCGTCGAGCAGAAGATGATGCACGCCGCTACGAGCGAAACCTTGAAAGGCATTTCTCTTGAGTTCCTGTGCAGGGCGTCGAGATCCTATGAACTGAAGGGCACATCCGTCGTTGTGGTCGTTGCATGCTTTATCGCTGCGAACGATAGGTCGCGTCCGGTCGGCGCGGATCAACCTTTCTTGATTAAGTCCGTAGCTTTTTTGAGGTTGCCCATATCCCAGCCGGTATTCTGCAGGGCGGCGAACATTTCTTGTTGCGTGACGTTGCCCACGTATTCGAAGTGCTTCTTTCGAGGCAATCCCCCCGTCCATTTCTTAATCGTTCCCATCTCCATCCGCGCGCCTCCGGAGAGGCACCCGGAGAATTGCGTCGACTGAGTATCGACGAGCAGTACGTGCGGAACATCGACAAACCGATTTCGTCGAACCGGAGAGGGGAACGTCAGCTTTTCGTAATAAACGAATAAGAGGGCGTCTTTGTCGCCGGTCATCAGTCTGGGTTGCTGGTCCCTTTGCAGTCGCAACAAATCCATCATCGGAATCAGCGCGCGATCTCGATTGATGTCTCCTTCGTTCGGGACGGGAGACGTGACCGGTTTAAGATCCGTCGTCACCAGCACGATCTCGTCGCCGAGCCGTTGCGAGGCGTTGTCGTAGTATTCCGCGTCCTGCATCGCCTGGCGCCAAGCGAAGACGAACGGTTTGATTTGCGGCCATAGCTGCTTGTTGTTCGCGATGACGTCGGCCAGCATGTCTTCGACGTTCTTGTTTTGCGACTGCACGTCCCAATAGTCGGGAGCGAACGGCGTGAACGCGAGAGCGCGGCTCCCACCCGTTATTTTCCCTTCGGAGTTTTGCTTCGATTTCTGCTTATTGCGGTCCAGTATCGTGGAATAGGTCGGGCAGGCATCTCGAAGATCCGAATACGCCGCGAGGACGGCACCGTTCACCGTTCCTTCGCGCGTCTGCGCGACTTCTACCTTCCTCACATTCGGCTTTTCGGCCATTCCGAAGAACGACAACGTATGCTGCCAGGCCTGATCGGAATCGTTGTCGTTTTCCTGTCTGCGCGCGACTTCTCGCTTCCCTTTGTCGACGAAGGAGTGCGAGCCGGCCGACTCGAACTTCACATAGATCCGCCGCTCTCCCTTATCGGTGACGTACGGATGCCAAAGCACGGTGTTCATGTCGCCCGGGAAGCCGCCGGGGATGTCGAGCCCGCGTCCTTGGGAACCCGCTTGCTGTTGTTGCGGCCGGAGATGGCTCGACTTGCGCGGGTAGGAGTCCGGGCAATTGTCGAAGAATTTCGCCAAGTTGCCGTTAGGATCGTCGAGCGTCATCGCCCCTTCTTGATACGGCTCTCCGAGTTTCGTTTGAGCCATGCCTTTGAGATACCAACAGAGGTCGACGACGCTTTCCTTCGTCGGAGCCGAGCTATCGTAAGGTGGCAGGCCCGACAGCGCACCGGACGCAAGCCCCGCCCCACGGCACACTTTCTGCCGAACTTCTTGAATCTTCTCGTCTCGCTGTCGCTTTTCCAAATTGTCGAGCCCGGGCACATCGAAGATGAAGATTCCCGCATCGTCCGGCAGGGTAGGCAAGCGCCGCTTGGCGAGGGCATCTTGAGCTCGGCTTTCCAAACTTCGACACGTTTTCTTCAGTGCCTCGAGCTGCTTCATGTCGGGCAACGCTTGCTGTTCGAATTGTCCGACAAGGTCCGACAGACGCTTATACTCTTGCGCCAGCACCATGAGCGCACGGCGGTCGACTCCGCAATCCTGAGCGAAGCGAATCGTCTTAGCGAGTTGCTTCAAAGCGATATCGATCTTGCCGATGCGGATGCGGGCATCTTTTTTTTCGACGACCGAGTGGACGCCGAACGCATTCTTAAACGCTTCCAGAGCTTCTTCATCGGAGACAAGCGGCGACATGGGAAGTTTCCTCTACTGAGATGTGCGTTATTGAAATTGAGAGCGATCGCCGACCGTAAGCGGCCGGCTACGATCGAGCGGCTTCGGCTCTAGCCGGCCGTGATGAAGCTCAAGCCGCGCTCCAGGGCGTCGAATCCGGGCTCGAGCGTTTGACGAATCGTCACGTTGATGCCGAACGGGTTCTCTTCACACGCCTGAACCTTGGGGCTCGTCTCGATATGCTTGCGAAACGCGACTAACAAGTTCTGCACCCGTTTCGCAGCCGTCTTCAATCGGTCGGGCCCGGTGGCATCGAGTTCCATCAATGCGGCGCGGAGCGGCACGAGATGCTGCTGCGTCACCGCGTTCAAGCCGAACGCCCCGATTTCCGGTAGGTCTTCGTCTTCGGAATCGACGAGCACGTTTTGCAATTCCGTCATCTGGTCTCGTACCTCGGCGACGGCTGCGTCCCAGGCTTCCCGCGCGAGCGACCACGGTTCGCGGAATACCGCGGCTTTCTCCGGATCTACTGCGCCGAGCGACTTCAAAAGCTTGTCCAAGAGTCCGATTACTTGCTCCCCTTCTTCGTAACGACCCGCCTTCAAGCATTGGTCCACCGCCAGCTTCAACTTGTCGATCTCTTCTCTTCGCTCCGGATACGCCCGCAAGGCCTGCGTTAGATCCGGGCCGAGGTAGCGCAGCGCCGCGGCGAGCTTCCGGTCGGGTGCGGTCACCGGCATTGCCGCAGGCGGCAGCGGAGGACCGGACGAACTCGGCGCGGGTCCGCCCAACAGCTCTTCGATCCGATCCAGAGCTTGGTTTCCTTTGCCGAACGCTCGCTCTTTGGCGATCGTCGGCAGCTCACCGGCAATTTGTTTCGCTTCGGCCCCCTCGGGCGTTCCTTCGGCGACCAAGTCATCGAGCTCCGGCTTCAGCGCTTTCAGTCGGGCCGTGAAACGGAGCATCTCGCCATCTTGCGGCGGCAGAGGGGGAGCAGGAGGAATCGTTCCGTTCGAGCCGGTCGATTTCGTTCCGCTCGAAAGATTGCCGAGCAAGCTTTCCAACGCTCCGAGCTTCTTCACCGCTTCGTCGTCTTGGTCTTGATCGAGGTGCCGAGCGATCTCGTCGCACAGCGTCTTGAGCTCGGCCGCGCGGTCGGGATGCGCGGCGCCGGCCGTCGTCGAGGCATCGCGCAATTTGAGATAGCGCTGCACGAGCAGGTCGTCTTCGTCGAGCACCGGCGGGTGCGACGCGACCAGCTCGAAATCGGGCTTAAACTTGAAGCCGGCATCTTCGAGAAACTGCTTCAACACGAGCGGCTTCACCGGCTCTTTGTCGAAGCCGTCGGAAGCCGCCAGTTTAAAAACGATGTCCGGTCCAGGGCCTTGAACGACGCCGTAATAGACCTGTCCGGTGCCCGCTTCCTTGGCTTGCTTCTTATATTTTTCGACGCTCCCCTTCTTGTACACGACGAGGCTGACGATCGACACGCCTTTGCAAAGCATCACGAATTTACGCGATTTTCCCTTCCGAACCTGCTCCAGTTCGGCGTGGCTATCTTTGTCCAGCGACGGAGCGTTATCGTTGTTGGGCATAGGTGCGATCCTCAGATGTGGTTTTGCGTCGACCCGGAAACGACATCATACCGGTGTCGTGTGCGATTTCCATAAATTTGCGAGAAGTCGCCGAGCGGCCGGCAACGATTCGTTCCCCCATCTATCGTGGGTTGAGTTGCATAACCTTCGGCAGCCGATACGGCCGCTAGCCTCGCGCCGGAATGCCTGCTAACCTTCCCGCTGGAGCAGATGGAAAGCAGCAAAAGGAGCTAGACGTGGAAATACGCCCTGAGGATTTGTTTCATCGCTGCACGGCGTGCGGCGGCGACGGAATCATTTCGCCGCCTCAACCTGCGGAGGTTGCGCCTGTGGTCGAAATCGGCAGGAAGTGCGATCGATGCGGCGGCAAGGGGATGATGCTTACGGACTCCGGAACGGTCCTCAAAGCACTCTTTCAAATGTTGCAAGACGGAAAGATCTGAGACCTCGCGCTGCCCTGTCAGCTACCCGTGCAGTTACTCGCGAACAACACGGGCTGCTGCGGCGATTACGGTTTAGGCGGGGAAGGTTCGCCGAACGTTCGATTGGGCAAGGCCCGTTGGTCGAAAGGAACCGCACCGGAGTTGTTGAGCTGCGTCGGCGCATCGGAGTAGCTCGGGAGCGTCGAGGCGAAGATCTTCTTCGTCGGGAGTTGCGGCGTGATATCGGCGATCCGTTTCTCGATGCGCGTCTTCGCGAGCCCGCTCAAGACCGGCACGGCGCTGGAATACCAGTAATGCGCCCCGGCGAGCAGTTCCGGCTTTTGCGCCAGCTTGGCGGTTTGCGCCGCGTCCCACCAAGCGTCGCCGGCCGCACCTTGCGCGCTCAAGTCGTCGAGGGCTTTGAGGCTCTTCGCCGCGAGTTCGACGAACGTCGGATCGCCCGACTTCGCGAACAACGGAAACGCTCTCGGCCAATCTTCGGCCGAGAGGGCCAGATAGCGGGCGATCGTGAGGTTGGCTTCGGCGTCGTCGGGAGTCGTCTTCAACTTCTCGGCCATCGCGACGAGTGTCGGCCAATCCTTCTGGCGGGCGGCCAAGGCGGCGTTGCGCTCGACGAGCAGCTTGACCACCGCCGCGGAATTCGCCAAGCGGCGCGAAGTCGCGAGTGCGAATTCGCCGTAGCGCTTCGCTTCGTCGAACTGGGCATCGACGGTCGCTTGGTCGACGAGCTTGTTCGCTTCTTTAGCCAACTGAGATACCGTGGCGGATTCGATGCGCGGACGCTTGAGTAGCGCGTTCCAGGCATCGAGCCGCGTCGACACCGGATCGAGTTCGTACTCTTCGAGCTGAATCCGCAGCGCGTCGTTGAGCGATTCGAGCACTCCGGCGTCGGTCGCCAGCGTGCGAGCCTCGCCGAGCAAGACGTAGCGCGACGTCGGATCGTCGTTGGTTTGCCGTGCTTGGTCGATGAGCTTCGTCGCGAGCGCTCCCTTTTGTTCCGAAGTCTTCGCCGCGGCATAGTCGTCGACGAAGATCTCTTTAATCGACTTCAATGCGGTTTGTTGCGCAGCGGCATCAGGAGCCGGCTTCCGATCTTTCGACACGCTCGGCGGTGGGGCGAAACTCGGGATCGCCGATGCAACGGTCGCGCTCGGCGACGACGAATTCGGCGCCGCCGGGCTCGACGCCGGCCCAGCATATTCCTGTGCCGGTGGCGGCGTGCGACGTTGCGCCGGCGGGGAGCCGGACTTCGTGCGGATCGTGATGTTGCAGCCCGGAAGCTTCGTGCGCAATTTCGCGACGCCCGCGTCGGTGACGTAGGTGTCGATCAATTCGAGCCGCGTGAGCTTCGTCAGGCCTTCCAGGTGGATCAGGCCGGCGTCGGAAATGTCCGTTTCGCCGAGGTTGAGATTCTCCATTTCCTTAAGATCGCGCAGAAGCATGAGGTCGCGATCGAGAAGAAAGGTACGCCATAGATTCAGATATCTCAGCTTCGTTTTCGCTCGAACGGAATTGATGTCGGAAATTCGCGAGCCGCCGCCGACGTGAAGCGTGTGGAGGTTTTCGAGCGGCGCGATCCAAGAGATATCGGAAAGCTGAGATCGAACCGCTTCGAAACTTTCGACTTGCTTCATCTGCGCGAGATACGGCACAGCCGAATCGTCGAGCGATTTGTCGCCGAAACGAAGCGTCGTCAGTTTCGGACAGTTGATCAGATGACGAATGCCGGGGCCGCGCACGTTCGTGCCGGTCAGATGCAGCCAGTTGAGGTTCTGTAGGCCGGCGAGATGAACCAAGCCTTCGTCGGTGATGCTCGTGCCGAGCAAGTCGAGGTGCCGCAACTCCGGCATGCTCCGCAGAGGAATCAGATCTTGATCGGCCACCGCGGCGACTTGGTAGAAGCTGACTTGAACGACATGAAACGGCTCGGTCGGCAGGGATGCGGCCGCAGTGATCTCCGGCGTCTCGCGACCATTGACTGAAACCTTGATCTTCCCTTGCTTCGCGAGCACGGCGATCGCCGCGGCCCGTTCGGCTTCCGGCGTGGCGGCCGCCGGCGAGCTTGGGGCGACCGGAGACACCGCCGGTGTCGAGGCGACGGTGACGGTTGCGGTCGGCGTGGTTGGTGTCGAAGCCACGACCGCCGGCGGCGTGGTGCGCGTCGCAGGGACTCGCGCGTTGCTCGTCAGGCGGACTTGCGCGGCTTCGTTGGTGCCGCCGTCGCGCGGGCCGATCACGAGACCGGCATGGGCGACCGGAACCGATTCCGGGCACATCGCATCTTCGAACGGCGGCTTCATCAACAGCTGCGGCGTCGGAACGACTTGGCCGTAGAACACCACTTTGTCGTCGAACAAGAGTTGATAGTTGCCTTGATTATCGACGCGACTCGTCACGGCGTAGGTAATGTTTTCCTTGAGTGGAAACACCGTTGCGGTGTCGGCCGTCGTCGCCATCGGGAACTTCTTCATGAGCCCGTAGACGGAAGTGCCTCCGTTCGGATTCCAAGGCCCACCCGGCGCCATGTCGGCCCCTTCCGGCATCACGGTGATGCGGAAGTGACCACCGGCGAACGGATGGATCATGATCACACCATGCGCGCTCAGCGACCAAGTGTAGTTGAACTTCCAACAGGTTCCGGCGGTTCGCCAATCGGACGGAGCCGGCACGATGATGCCGTTGGCACCGCTGCGACCGTTCCCCCGAGGAGCATCGAACGCAATGCCGCCGGCGATGAGTCCGACGGGCTTCGTTCTAGCGACGAGCTTCTCGCAGACGACGGAAAGATTTTGCGCCGCGGCAGGTGTGGTGGCCGAGGGGATCGTCGCGGGATTTGTCGCGGGCACCGGCGCTGCGGCGATCGACATGACCGGTGTCGGGGGTACACGACGTTGCGACGGTCGGGTTCCGGCCTTCGTCTTGACGCTCACTTGGCAGCCCGGCAGTTTCGCGCGCAGCCGTGCCGCTCCTTCGTTCGTAACGTAGGTGTCGGAGACTTCGAGGTGCTTGAGGTTCGTCAACCCTTCGAGGAAAGGGAGCCCGGCATCGCTGACATCGGAGCGGCTCAGAATAAGATGTTCGAGCTTCGAGAGGCTGCCGAAGAATTTCAGGTCGGCGTCGATCACGTACGACTCTTTGAGCTCGAGGATTCGCAAGTCCTTCAAGTTCGTGATCGGCGAGAAGTCCGTCTGGAGCGCGTAGTTGAGAATAAGGTGATCGAGCTTCGTCATCGAGGCGATGAAGGCCGAGTCGGAGACTTGCGTTCGCCAGAGAGAAAAGTGCTTTAGGTTGGTAAAGCGGCGCAGCTGTGTGCCCGCGGAGTTGTCGATGGATTGACTGCCGAAACCGAGCGTCTCCAGACTCGGCAGATCGACGAGATAGGTGAGCCCCGACCCGATGACGTTCGTCGTGCCGAGATTGAGCTTCTTCAAGGTCGGCATGCCTTGCAGCGCGATCAGCCCTTGATCGGTGACTTGCGAAGGCCCTAGACCGAGGGTCTCCAAGGCCGACAATCGGCGAATCTTCGGCAGATCTTGATCGCCGACCCCTTTAGATCCATAGCAGTTGTATTCGAGGATTTGAAACGGCTCGGTCGGAAGGGCGTCGACCGTGATGATATCCTTGACTGCGATGCCGGGTGCTTTTACCTGCACGCGACCTCCGCGAGAGATCAACGCTATGGCGACTTCGCGCTCCAGTGCGTAGTCGATCGCGGCGGGGGCCGCCGGCGTGCTCGGAGACGAAGCGATCCCCGAAGCCGCACTCGCTCCCACGAAGAAGACGGGCGGATTGTACTTGCGCGTCCGAATCGAGAACGTCTCGCCGGCCTTGCAATCGCGGACGTAGATCGTGTGCGGAAAGTCGACCGGCTTTTGCACCGGCACGGTCATCTGTTGGCGAATGGCCCCCGACCCGACCGGCCGCCAGCCTTGTGCTTTCAGCTTGGCTTCGTCGGTGACTTGCGATGGCCAGTCGCCGCCGCTGGGGTTGCCGTCGTAAGCATACGACGCCCCCATGTACAAAGGCCCATCGCGTTGCACGACGAACTCGACCTTCCCGTTGTTGATATCGGCCGCACTAGGCACGTTCACCAGCGCCAAGGCCGAGAGATTTTTCACGACGTCGGGAACCGGCCCGGTCGCAAAAAGTTCATCGACGCGCCTCGGCGTGAAAGAGGCTGCCGACGTGATCTTGATCTGCTCGGCACCGAGCGCGGGAGAACCGGTCGCGACGGCCGGCTCGCTGCTCGCGCGGAACGCGACTTTCAGCGCGGCTCGTGGAATCGGCTGGCCCGGCAACGTGCCGCCCGGATACTGAATCGCCACTTGCGGCAGCTTCTTATGCAGCGCTTCCGCGCCGGCAGCCGTGATCTTCGTGCCATTGATATCCAACGAGCGGAGACGCGGCATCGTGGCGAGCACTTGCAAACCGGCATCCGTGAATTGTTGGTCGCCGCCGGCGGCCTGCAAGGAATCGACTAGCGGGAACTTCGCGATGGTTTGCAGGCCGGCATCGGTCAACTGGCCGGTGTAGAGCGTCATCTCGCGCACCATGCCGCAGCCGACGAACGCTTCCATGTCCTTATCGGTCGGTTTTCGGTTGTTCAACCCGATGCCGGTCACGGCAAAGGGATAGCTCGGAATCTCATCCGTGGGCTTCACCAGCAAGTTGGGCACGTCGGGCGTCGCGATCGTGAACATGCCGCCGAGCTCTCGAATCTTCAGCGCCGCGCGGCGCTCGCGTGCCGGGTCGACATAGACGACCGATGGGTCGGCAGGATCGACGCCTATGTTCGGCGTCGTCGGCGTGGTCGGAGTTACGGCCACCGACGGCGTGGTGAACATCGACGCGGTCGGTTGCGTCGCGGCGGGCGTTGCCGACGGGATCGCGACCGGAGCAGGCGCGATCGCGGGCGGCGCTCCGCCGGACACCATCTGCACCGTACCCCCTTCGGGTACTTGGATCGTAGCGACGTTGTTGCCGTCTTTATCTTTGACGAAGATCCAGATGCCGCCGAAGAGCAAGAGCGCTCCGGCACCGGCGGCAGCCAGCAGCGGCATGTTCGACTTCTTCTTCGGCGGTGCGGCGCCGGCCGTGCGCGGGCGCACCATCGGCCCGGCGACGTTCGGCAGCGGTGCGTGCGCGGTCTGCGTCACTGCATAGCCACCGGTCGGCGTCGGATCGGTCGGCGTGGGTAAGCCGGTGGAGATCGGTGCGAGCGGGATGTCGAGCGCGCCGGATTTCGATTGCGTGAAATCGATCGTCGCCAAACCGTCGGCCACTTCCTGCATCGTCGGGCGATCGGTCGGGCTCTTCGCAAGCATCCGTGCCACCAACAGATCGAGCGCCGGCGGCGCGTCGGGTCGGAACTTGCGAATCGTCGGAATCGGCTGCTCGCGGTGCGCAAGAATCTTCTCGACGAGCGTACGCCCTGCGTAGACAGGCTCGCCGGTCACGACGCGAAACAACGTGCAGCCGAGGCCGTAGACGTCGGATTTCGCATCGGCGTGACGTGTGTCGAGCGCTTGTTCCGGGGCCATATATTCGACCGTCCCCATCACCGAGCCGCTTTGCGTGAGCTCTCCTTCTTTCATCGCGCCGCCGATTCCTTCGTCGTCGAAACGGGCCAAGCCCATATCGAGCACCTTCACTACCCCGGCCTTGTTCACAAGCAAGTTGCCCGGCTTCACGTCGCGATGCACGATCCCTTTGGAATGTGCTTCGGCGAAGCCGTGGGCCGCTTGTTCGATAAAGCCGCAGGCCTGCTTTACCGGGAACTTCTGCTGCTGCCGCAGAAGTGCCGAGAGATCGTTGCCTTCGACGTATTCAATGACGAGGTAATGCGCTCCATCCTGCACGCCGGCGTCGTAGGCATGCACGATATTGGGATGCGTGAGCTTCGCGGCGGCGCGCACTTCGCGATCGAACCGCCTGACGGAGTCGGCGTTCTTGATCGCGGCTTGCGACATCACCTTGAGCGCGACGATGCGGTCCATGCGGCGATGCCGCACCTTGAAGACTTGGCCCATCCCGCCGGCTCCGATCCGATCGAGCACGAGATAGTCGCCGTAGACGAGCGACTTTCCTTTGCCTTGGTAGATCGCGGCAGCCTGATACTTGGTGAGTTTGCCCTGCTGCACCAGCAACTTAGCCAGCGATTGAGCATCGGACTTATCGAGCTCGGGATGCGCCTTTTCGACGACGGTTAATTCATCTGCGGAGACGAGCCCGCCGGTGGTGACGAACTCGGCGAATTCGGTTTGGTTCATAGGACGAACTCGTTCGGATTGCGGGCCGCTTATCGGGGGCCGTGAGGTTTTCGCATCGCGCACGCCGGGGTCGGCCGGCGGGATTTGCCCCCCTAGATGACTAACTACTTTAAGACAAGCGGCCTCCTCGACATAGGCTTCGGCGGCCGGGCGAGACTGAATTCGCTTCAGAAGGCCGTCTGCACCGGCATTCAGATTTTGCAGCGTATCTTCGCAGCTTGTGCATTCGGCGATGTGGATCGTTACTTCCTCCGCCGCGCCCGCGGCTAGGGCTCCCGATGCATAACCCGATAGCTCGGCATGACTTGGGCATTTACGGTTCGACATGCGGAAGAGTCCTAGCGAAAAGTTTCGGCGGCGATGGGAGCGGCTCGGCGAGGTGCGGCGCAAGCTTCCTTACCTACTAACAACGCAAGGTATTCACACCTTCTTGCCAAAGCCCCGAACGGGCACGACGAAACCATGGGTTTCGCGGCCCGGCCCGAGCTCGGATACCGAGCGCAGATCATCGGCCGAGCTCGATTAGGCCAGCCCGTCCATTTCTTCGCGCAGTCGCTTCATCACTCGATACTTCGCCTGATGCACGGCGTGCTTCGAGATTCCGAGCGCCGCACCGACTTCGGCAGCCGTCCGCTGCTCGACCGCCATCTCCCAGAACGCCTGCCAAGTCTTCGGCTCGAACTCGGCCCGAATCAACTCCAGCGTCCGGAGCAACAGACCATGATCGGTGGCAGTTCGTTGCTCGGCGTCTTCGATCGGCTCCGGCGAGTTGTCGGGGATTTCTTGCAGCATCAGTTTCGCGGCCGTGCCGCCGGTGGCAATCGCATGGTCCGACGAGCGGCGCACATGATCGCGCACGCGGTTGCGAGTGATAATCCACAGCCAGCCTCGAAACGCGTCCCCTTTTTTCTCGCGACGAAACGTCTCGATCTTCCGCGCCAAGACGCCGAATGTTTCTTGTACGATGTCGGCCGAATCTTCCTCCGACAAGCCGCAACGCCGCGACCAATGGTAAACGAGCGGCCCGTAGATCTTCGACAAGCGAGCCCAAGCGGAAGCATCGCGCTCCATGACGCGCAGCAACAAGCTCTGCGAGGTGATGGAAGATTGATCGGCTTCGACGTCGTGCATTCATCCGCTCCGATGCGATTTGGATGAATTTTATCCCCAATCGGTTCCGCACGCGAGCACCGATAATTTGGGAAAGCTCTCGCCTGCGAGGACGTTCACGATTCGCAGCCGCCATTATTCGGTGATCGCAGTTTGTTCGGCAACGGTTTGAAGATGGTCGCCTAAAGCTATTGCGCGGCGAGCACCGAATCGAATAGGCGGCTCCGTTTACGCCCGTTCGCCTGAGAGCCGGTGAACGACGACGGCAAAAACTTCGCATCGCCGTCGGGAAGTCATTCGACTCCGACAACGTCACTGTCGTTCGCGCTTGTCGTATCAAAAAAAAGTCGTCACTTCCGATCGGAAGCGTTGGACCTCGGGTCGTATGCCCGCATTTGATTAAATTCGCTCGTCTTCACATCCGGTATATTCCTTTCGATAACTGGCGTGCTCTTATCGAGACGCGTTCGCTGTGACTCGCATTCGGAGATCATTCACGTGCCCACTTCACGTCGCAGTTTCTTAAAGCTGGCGGGTGCCGGACTTTCGGCGATGCCTGTATGGACCGCATCCAACTCGGCCGCCGAACCAATAGCCGGGGAGAAGCGTAAACGTCTGGCCGTCGTCACGACCCTGTGGACATACGGCACGCACGCTTGGCATATGGCCGAGCGATTTCTCGTCGGCTACCCCAAGAACGGCAAGTGGCACCATCCTGCGATCGATGTGGTTTCGGCTTACGTCGATCAGCGGCCTAAGGGAGATTTGAGTGAAGGGCGCGGGAAGGAGTTCGGCTTTCGTGTCTATCCGACCGTGGCCGAGGCCTTGCGTTGCGGCGGCGATACGCTGGCCGTCGACGCCGTGTTGCTCATCGGGGAACATGGAGACTATCCGCTCAACGACATCGGTCAGAAACAATATCCGCGCTATCAATTATTTCAACAGATCGTCGATGTGTTCCGCCGCGACGGCCGCACGACGCCCGTCTTCAACGACAAACATCTGTCTTGGAACTTCGCTTGGGCCAAGGACATGGTCGACACGTCCCGCGAGTTGAAATTTCCGCTATTAGCGGGTTCCTCGTTGCCCGTGACGTGGCGTATGCCCGCGATCGATTTGCCGCCGGACGCCGAACTCGACGAGGCTCTGTGCCTTGCACACGGGTCGACCGACATCTACGACTTCCACGCCCTCGAGGCCCTACAGTGCTTCGTCGAACGACGACGTGGAGGGGAAACCGGAGTTGCGGCCGTGCAGGCACTCCGGGGAGATGCCGTTTGGAAAATGCTGGAAACGAAGGCTTGGTCCCAGGGAGGAATCGACGCCGATTTGTTTGCCGCTTGCCTCGCCCGCAGCCACACGCTCCATCAACCGGAATCGTTCAGTCATCGACTCCCCACCCTTGCCGACGTGCGCCGGTGGGTCAAAGAGCCCATCGCCTATCGCTTGGAATATCGCGATGGCCTGCGGGCAACGATGTTGCTGATGAACGGACTCGTCCAAGATTTCACGGTGGCCGCTCGATTGAAGTCGCAAGCGGAGCCCATGTCCACGATGTTCCATCTACCGCCGATTCCCAATGTAGCGTATTCGGCTCCACTCATGTCGCAGGCCGAAACGATGTTCGTCACCGGCCAAGCTCCTTATCCTGTCGAGCGCACGCTCCTCACCAGCGGCTTGGTGCAGTCCTGTTTGCAATCCCTCGCCGCGGGACAAGCTCGGCAGTCGACGCCGCATTTGAGTATCCGTTATCAACCATCGCGTGAATCGACCTTCTCTCGAACTTAGCCGAAGTGTACGGATCGACTCGCATCGTCCCATCACTTTGTTCCAAATCAGCGTCGCCATCCCTCGCTGACGTAACGACCTGCCTCACCCGAGAACGGCGGTTGCGCTCTTGCGCGTTCGGCGTCCGGCGGCGTCGAAAAAACGTATGAACCCCCTTTCGTCATAGATAGGTGAGGGGACAAGCCGTTGCACGGTATCATGCTGTTCCGCCTCGAATCGCTTGTATTCAGTGCCTGAAGAGGATCGGACGAATGCCTTCAAAACAATGCCCAACGCCCGCCGAACTAAAGACTTATGCTCAGCGGATACTTCCGGTGGAGCAAGCGGAAGAGGTGACGAAGCACATCGCTACGTGTGCGGATTGCGAAGAAACCGTCCAGGAATTCGTGTCGGCATCGGCGAGCAACTTGGTCGAGCTGATCAAAGCCTCGGGGGTTGCGCAACCCTATGTGGACGAAGCCGCCTGCCTTAAAGTGGTGGAATCCGTAAAGCGGAACGGCCCCCCAACGGACGGGCCGGATCCGCGAGATGCCGCTGCCGGCAAGAATTCGCTCAGTCCCGAACCCAAAGCGGCTCGAACCATGAATCGCAACGAGTTCGTCGAGTTCATCACCACGATCGGGTTCGTCTCCGCCGGCGAAATCACGATCATCGACAAGCAGCTTCCGGCCGAGAAGGCCGGCGACGTACAGGCTTTGGCGCAAGCTTTAGTGCAACAAGGAAAGCTCACCAAGTTTCAAGCGGCCGCGGTGTATCAAGGCAAAGGAAAGTCGCTCGTGTACGGCGACTACCTCGTGCTCGATCGCCTCGGGGCCGGCGGGATGGGGCAGGTCTTTAAGGCCCGCCATCGCAGGCTCGATCGGATCGTCGCACTGAAGGTCCTCTCGCCGGCGGCGATGAAGAATGCCGACTCCGTGAAGCGCTTCGAGCGCGAGGCGCGTGCCGCCGCGAAATTGATTCACCCGAACATCGTGCATACCTACGATGCCGGCGCTCAAGACAACGTCCATTACTTGGTGATGGAGATCGTCTCCGGTCCGGACCTCTCTTCGCTCGTGAAGAAGCAAGGTAAGCTCGACGTCAAACTCGCGTGCGACTACATCGCACAAGCGGCGCGCGGCTTCGCCTTCGCGCACTCGAAGGGAATCGTGCATCGCGACATCAAGCCCGGCAATTTGCTCGTCGACCACGACGGCACCGTGAAAGTGCTCGACATGGGCCTTGCGCGCTTCGACGATTCCGGCCTCGGCGGCGGAATGGGAGAAGCGGAATTGACGCAAAGCGGCGCGGTGATGGGAACCGTCGACTACATGGCCCCTGAGCAAGCGCTAAACACCAGCCGGGCCGACGCGAAGTCCGATGTCTACGGCCTCGGCTGTACGCTCTATCGCATCCTCACCGGCGAGAGTGTGTTCGCCGGCGAAACGTTGATGGAGAAGCTTCTCGCGCATCGCGAGCAACCGATTCCGCCGCTGCGACGTATGCGGCCCGACGCCCCGCCGGCGCTCGAAGCGCTCGTTTCACGCATGCTTTCGAAGCAACCTGACCAACGCCCGACGATGCAAGAAGTCGCCGACGCGCTCCCGGGAATTCTCGAGCCGGGTATCGCCGTGCAATCGGTGCAGGTGCGTGCTCCGGCGGTTGCGGCCGGCGCGATGCCGACGATGGTCGCGACGCAACCGAAGGCGAAGGGAGCCGTGCCGCCGAAGGGGCGCAGCAAGCTGCCGCTGTTGATCGCGTCCGGCGCGGGAGGCCTGCTGATTCTCGGCGGCATCCTCTTCATAATTCGCGACAAAGACGGCAACAAGCTCGCCGAGGTCAACGCACCGGACGGCAGCAGCGTCGCCGTTGTGACCGATCCGACGGCGTTCAACCCCACGGGCGTGCCGCCGGAAAACACGAGACCGTCGGGCACTGCGGTGCTAGCCAATCCGACACCGAAGCCCGCGCCGCCGATTGTCGGAACCGCCGAGCCGACGGCTACCGCGAGCGCGCCGCGAGTCGCGAGCGTTACGCCGGCGATGCCGAGTTCGACACCTTCCCTACCTTCGAGCAAGACGCCGCTCGCCGTTCCGAGCGCGAACGTCGCGACGACCACTCCTGCACCTAGAACGACCGTGATCACCACCGCCCCTGTGCTGCCGCCGCGCGGCGGCATTCCTGCGCGGGCCGTGGCGCCGTTCGATGCGGCGCAGGCCAAGTCGTTGCAGGCGGCTTGGGCTGCGTTTCTCGGGCAGCCGGAAGTTGCTGAGAATGCCGTGGGGATGAAGCTCGCATTGATTCCGGCCGGCGAGTTTCTGATGGGGAGCACCCCGCAGCAACAAGCTGCGGCGTTGCAGTCCAGTCCGGAAGCGAAGTACGAAAAGCAATTCGTCGACACCGAAGTTCCGCAACATCGCGTCGTGTTGCGCAGTGCGTATCGAATCGGCATGACTGAGGTCACGATTCGCGAGTTTCGGGAGTTCGTCGAGGCCACGAAGTACGTGACCGAGCGCGAAGAGCCGGCCAATGTCATTTCCTCCGACGGCGATCACACGTGGCGTGCTCCCGGCTATCCGGTGACCGACCATTGCCCGGCGACCTGCGTCACCTGGAACGATGCCGCGGCGTTCTGTAATTGGCTCAGCGAAAAGGAAGAACTCCAGCCGGCCTATCGCAAAGAAGGACCTTGGAAATGGAGCGTCGGCACGACCTCGAACGGCTATCGCCTGCCGACCGAAGCCGAATGGGAGTTCGCCTGTCGCGCCGGCACGACCACGCAATTCTGGTACGGCGACGACTACGCCAAAATTCCCGAATTCACCGTGACGAAACCGGGAGCCGACGTTGCCACGAAACCCGCCAACCCGTTCGGCTTGTACGACACGAGCGGCAACGTTTGGGAATGGTGCCAAGACATCTACAATACGAAGCCCTACGAACCCGGCACCGCCGAAGACCCGACCGGGCCGGCGACTAAGGGCACCTACGTCATTCGCGGAGGGGCGTGGCGCGGCCAAAAAACGACGCTCCGCAGCGCCAACCGCTGCGGTTACGACCGGATCACACGCAACAATCACACGGGCTTCCGCGTCGTGAAGATGCTCGGCGCAACGAAGCCGGCTGTGACCGCCGTCGCTACGACGCCGATCGCCGTCCCTGCTGCAACACCTGCGGCGGTTAATCCGGCGGCGACTTCGAACCGTTCGTCGCCGACCGAGATCTTGGCCTTCGACTTCGATCCGCTTCCGCAGGAGCTCGCAGTCGGTCAGAGCCCGACGATGGAATTTCGGGTCACGAATTCGAAGTCGCAAGAGTTTTCGCTCACGGGCACTTACCATCATTCCGACTTAGCGGCGTTCAAGCCGGTCGCCGCCGTGCAGGTCCGTTTACAATGCCTCGAGCCGGGCCCCGACGCGTTGCTTGCAGCGACCGATTGGAAGAAAGCGCCGATGACCGCGGCGGGAATCGTCGTCGGCGCGCCGCGCATTTCGAGCACGAACAAGACGCTCACGAGCGGTGAGATGGTCAAGGGTTCGTTGCCTCTGCGGATCTCGGCGTTGCCGGTCGGCCGGTACGTGATGACCGTGACTTGCGTTCCGACGGCGGGCCTCGGCCGAAACCAATACGCTTCGTACGAGTTTCGAATCGTCGACCAGCCGGCCGCTACGGCGAAGCCCGCACAAGTGACGTGGAGCTTGGCGCCGCCGGCTCTGTTAGCCACGGCGCCGCGGTTGTTGCCGATCACCGATCCGGAGCGCCGCGCGGTCCTTTGGGCACTGCCGCTCGGCGCGAAGTTGCAGATTCGCCACAACGGGCGAGGCGTCGGGCCGAATCCGTTGCCCGACGATCCGTTTACGACGCGGCACATCGATTTCTATGAGAATGCGAACAACAACGAAAGCCGGAGGATGATTACCGATGCCGACCTGGAAAACCTCGTCGGGCTGCGCGAGATCAACGGGCTCCGACTTCCTTACTCGCAAGTCACCGATGCCGGCCTCGCCCATCTCTCCGGTTTGACGACGCTCACGGGCCTGGACCTGAGAGGAACCAAGATCACCGATAGGGGAATCGCCCGACTCGCAGGTTTGAAAGACATCAAGTCGCTGTGGCTGTCGGGAACGGAGATCACCGACGGCGGGCTTGAAAAGATCGTCGCCCAGTTTCCGTTGCTCAGCGAGCCGCTCGAAGTGAACGACACGCGCATCACCGACGCCGGCGCGGCGCACTTGCGGAACGCGAAGTCTCTACGTTATCTCGGGCTGAGCGGCACCGAAGTGACCGACGCTTGCGTGCCGGACTTGGCCGCGATCCCACGTTTGGCGGGCGTCGACTTGATCGGCACGCGCGTCACCGAAGCCGGTGTCGCCAAGCTCAAGGCCATGCTGGCGGATAGAACCGTGGAGATCGGCTTCGATCCGGCGAAGGTGAAGACCGGACCGTCGCCGACGCAGATCGTCGCCGTGCCGTTCGCCTCGACGACCCCGACCACCCCGGCATCAGCGGCGGCCGGTACGCCGGCCTCGACGTCGCCGAGCGATACACCGGCGGCTCCGGCCGGGCCGTCGCGCTTGGCCGTGCCCGATGCGAAGGCGCAGCAAGCCGCGTTGCAGCTGATCAAGGAAGTCTACAAGGAAGACTACGCCGCGGCCCGCATGCCGGATAAGAAGGCCGAGCTGGCCGAGAAGCTGCTGGAGCAATCGAGCCAAACGACCGACCCGACCGATCGCTACGTGCTGCTCAACGAGGCGCGCACGTTCGCGCTCGACGGCGACGACCAAGCGATGCTCCGCCGCGTGCTGACGGCGATCGTGACCGATTTCAACGTCGACACCGCGACCGTGTACATCGACAGTTGGAAGGGGGTGCTCGCGAAGTCGAAGCCGACGCCCGTGGCTAAAGGCATCTACGACGACATCTCGGCGATATTCGAATCGGCTGTCGCGCAAGGAGCGTTCGACGAAGCCAAGCGCTTCGGCGACTACGCCCTAACGGTTGCACCGCGCATCGGCGACACGACGGCCGTGAAGACGACCCGCGATCGCAATACGTTGCTGGCGGGCAGGCAACAGGAATGGACTGCCGCGAAGGCCGCGCTCGCGAAACTGGCGGCGAACCCCGACGATGCCGAAGCGAATCTCGCCGTCGGTCGCTACCGGGCGCTGATCGAAGGGGATTGGCCGACGGCATTTCCGCACTTGGCGAAAGGGAGCGACGACGGCTGGAAGGATTTGGCCGCGAAGAGCGTGGCCGTCGCGGCCGATGGCGCGGCGCGCACGACGCTGGCCGATGCGTTCTGGGACGCTTCAAAGTCGAAGAGCGCGTCGAAGGGAGAGTTCGCGGTAGCCTCGCTCTATTGGTATCAAGCGGCGCTGCCGTCGCTCAACGGTTTACAAAAAGCGCGCATCGAGAAGCGGATCGCCGAAGCGACGGCCGTCGTTCCGACACGCAAGCTGCCGCCGACGCCGCTCAGCGGAGGTTCTTCGATTCCCGTCGGCGCCGCGATCCCGAGCGCGATTCCCGGTTCGACCGCTGCGGCACCTGCGGCGGCAGCAGGATTGCCGCCCGCTGATCCTCGTGGCCCGCTCGGTAATGCGGCTTATCAGAAATGGCTGAACGAAGTCGCCGCCATGCCGGTGCAACAGCAAGTCGAAGCCGTCTCGAAGAAAATGGTGGAACTCAACCCGGGATTCGATGGAAAGCTGGCGCCGAGAATTGAAGACGGCATCGTGAAGGAGGTCAATTTCGTCTCGACCAACGTGACGAACATCTATCCGATTCGGGCCTTCCCCAGCTTGACGGTCCTCATCTGTAACGGGGTGCAAAGCAAGCTTTTCGATCTATTGCCGCTTCAAGGTATGTCTTTAACTTCGCTGCAATTCACCGGAACGTCCGTATCGGATCTATCGCCTTTACGAGGAATGCGTCTGACGCTTCTCTCGATCAACAATACTCAGGTATCCGATCTTTCGCTGCTTCGAGGGATGCCGTTAACGATTCTCAATTGCTGTAGTACGCCGGTGTTCGATTTAGCGCCACTTCAAGATTGCAAGCAGTTGGAGATGTTGGATTCTTACGGATCGAAAGTTTCGCCGGCCATGGTCGACGCTCTGCGGCAAGTGCTTCCGAATTGCAAGTTTAGGTAAAGGCAGATCCTCTTTACTTAAGCTCGTCGAATTCCTCGCGTAAGCGGCGGAGTATGCGGTACTTCGCTTGATGCACGGCATGCTTCGTCATGCCGAGAGCGGCGGCCGTGTCGGCGGCGGTTCGTTTTTCGATCGTCGCGATCCAGAACGCGCGCCACGTCGTCGGCTCGAACTCGGCGCGGATCAGCTCCAATGTACGAGCCGCGACGCCGAGTGCGCCCGGCGTCCACGGTGCTACGCCGCTCTTTTCCGCGGCGCTCCGTTCCTCGGCCACGGACCACGGCTCGGGCTCATCGTCGGAGAGTTGCTGCAGGTATCGATAGGCGGTCGATCCGCCGGCGGCGACGGCCTGATCTTGCGAACGTCGCAAGTGGTCTCGAACCTTATTGCGCGTGATGGTCCAGAGCCAACCGCGAAATTTCCCCTCGCCTCGATAGTCTTCCATACGTCGTGCGAGCACACCAAATACGTCTTGTACGATGTCCGCCGCGTCTTCGGCCAGGAGCCCGCAACGCCGCGCCCATTGATACACGAGCGGCCCGTAGATCACCGACATCCGTTCCCACGACCCCGGCGCGCGCCGCCGCACGCGCGAAAGCAAACTCTGCGAGGTGACGTCGGTGAGAGAAGATTCGTCAGTCACGACGATATGAACTCGAAGCCGGAAAGTGAGGCCACTTCCGTATGTTATGCTCCCTGTGTTTTCGTCGCTACGTTTTCCGGCCTTGATTACGTCGGGTGCGATGCCCAGGTTCGACGGCACGCGTTCGCGATCAGAAGGCCGGCCGGATCGCAATGCCGTTGCGAAAGGGATCTTCCGGTTGTTGTATCAAGGTCGTCTCGGCGCAGATGTAAGCGCGACCCGAAACGGTGGGAATGATTCGCCCTGCGGAGTCTTCACGATACGAGGCCGTGAAACGACTGCCGATGATGCTCTCTTGATTCCAAGGATCGCCCGGTTTGAGTTTGCCGTCGGCCGCCAGGCAAGCGAGCTTCGCGCTGGTGCCTGTACCGCACGGCGAGCGATCGAAAGCTCCCCCAGGGCAGTACACGAAGTTGCGACTGTCTCCTGCCGCCGACTGCGCCGGTCCGAAGAACTCGACATGGTCGATCTCCGCGCCGGCGATACCGGTGATCCCACGCTGTCGTAAAGTCAGCCTGACTTGATGAGCGGCATCGTTGAGCAAGCGGATGTTGTCGGCGGTCAAATTATAAGGGGACTTCTCGACGAGGAAGAACCAATTCCCGCCCCAAGCGATATCACCTACCACCATGCCGAGCGACTCGACTTCGACGGTCACCTTCGAGCGATAGCGATAGCTCGGTACGTTCTCGATGGCGACTTCATGCGCAGAGCGAAGCTGCACTTCGACGATTCCGACAGGCGTCTCGAAGCGATGGGTTCCGATCCCGATGCGGCCCAAATAGGCCAGCGTCACGGCGACGCCGATCGCTCCGTGGCCGCACATACCGAGATAACCGGCGTTGTTGAAAAAGATGACGCCGGTTGCGCAAGTCGGATCTTCGGGCTCGCACAGTAAAGCGCCCACCATCGCCTCCGAACCGCGAGGCTCCAAAATCACGGCGCGGCGGAAGTCATCGACCGTCGTGCGAAATCGTTGTAAGCGCTCGCGTAACGGACCTTGGCCGAGGTCCGGACCGCCGCTCAATACGACGCGAGTCGGCTCCCCTTCGGTATGCGAATCCACGACGCGAATGCCGGAATCGACGTCGTTCAATTGCCCGCTGCCGACCATGTGCTCCACCAGTGCTTAAACAGTTGCCATTGTTGCCGTGCAAACTCGCGCTGCGACGGACTGAGAGCATCCGTCTCGTTGAAGTTCAACTCGTACTCGGGGTTACCTTCCAAGACGAGAAGGTGCTTGTAGAAGAGCACCAAATCCGGCCCTTCGTCGAATTTCGAGAGAACATGCAGGGCCTCTTCGAGTTCGAGCGCGCGTCGGCGGGCCACGGCGTCTCCGGCCGCGGCTTGTTCGCATAAGGCGATCAGTCGCAGCACCGGCTTCGGCAGCGCATTCCCGATGCCCGTGATAGCTCCCACCGCTCCACAGCGCACGAAGCCGTGAAAGACTTGAGTATCGACGCCGACCATTAGCGCGAGCTCGGGATCGGCGCTCGTGATGAACTCAGCCGCATAGCTCAGCGATTCCGCACCGCCGAATTCTTTGAAGCCGACCAGATTACGATGCTCGCTTCGCAACTGCATGAACAAGTCGGCTTTGGTCTGAAAGCCGTAGTAGGGGCTGTTGTAGATCACGGCCGGAAGATCGCCGCCCGCTTTCAAGACCGCGGAGAAGTGCGACCGCTGCGCCGACGCCGAGCCCCCTCGCGACAACAATCGCGGTATCAGCATCAGGCCTGCAGCACCGACTTCTTGAGCGTGCGCCGCATGCTCCGCAGCAAGCTTCGGATTCTGGGCCCCGGTGCCGACGACGACCGGCACCCCCGCCTCGACCAGCCGACGCACTCCCTCTTGCCGTTGTCGATCGGTGAGGAGCGGCCAATCTCCCATCGACCCGCAATAGACCACGGCGCGCATCCCGACATCGATCAGCTCACGCGCTTTGCGGACGAGCGCTTCGTAGTTGACCGAGCGATCCGGAAAGCACGGCGTCATCAAAGCCGGCATGCAGCCGCGAAACAGATCGGAAGACGACATCGAAGATTCTCTCTTGAGTTGAATGACGAAGGCAGGACGACGATCAAGCGATTTCGACGACGCGTTTGCCGAGAACCTCTATGCGCGGCGTCACTCCTAAGCCTGGTTCTTTGCTCGCTTCCATGTAGCCGTTGCGGCGCTGCGGTGCGCCGGTCGCCGTGCTGACGGTGACGTAGCTATTGAAATCGGTGCTAGTGAAGCGAAACTCTTCGGGCGTGCTGTGCGCAAGATGCGCGATCGCCGCCGTCGTGATGTCGCCTCCCCAACTATCTTCGAGCGTCATCGCGATTCCCATCGAGACGCAAAGATCGCGAGCCTGCTTCGTCTTCGTGAGCCCGCCCAGCTTGCTGATCTTCAGGTTGACGACGTCCATCGCCAAGT